>CAKZUM010000751.1 GCA_937921525.1 uncultured Saprospiraceae bacterium | reverse complement strand
GAGTAGAGACAGATTTCGTTTAAAAAATGACGAAATTTCGTTGTTTTCTAATCGAAATACGTCTCTACTCTCTCTTCCCCGCCCGCCTGACGGCAGTCGGGCTGGTCTGCTCTCTGTTCTAAACAATGTCCAGTAGTGTATGTCTTGTGTTAGCACTCTTGGTGCTAACATAAGTTGGTTGACTCATGGAATTATGTTAGCACCGAGAGTGCTAACACAACCATCAATCACTAAACGAGACTGTTCAGTAAACTGTGTCAAAATAAAACGATCGTCATAAGTTATTTTGTTTAAGGTATACCAATTGTCAGATAACAACTTTGTTTCCTTGATTTTTATTCTGTTGCTCATTTATTGTTTTTTACTAACAACCTTTTCTCATGCCTTTTATTCAACATCAGGAATATCTTCTAATCGATAATAAATTGTCAAGCCCATGTCTTTCGCCTTTGCCGTTTCTATATCGGCTCCATTAGAAGCTCCTTCTATTCTTAGAACCGCATCGCATTTATACAATACCCGATGGGCTATCGGATAGGAAATCTCTTCATAGGCTGCATCCCCTGGTTTGGTAGAACCCGCTAACTTCAGTAGAGGATGCGCAAACCATTCTCCTATAATAGGCACATGACCTTTACGGAATATAGGTAATGCCATAGCTTCCATATTATCTAAATTTTGCTGCATCTTTTTGGGATCATCATTGGTACCACTTCGGTATGGGCCTGAAATTAGGATAAACATATTTTAATTATTTTAGAAGGTTTATAGATGAATTCGCCCTCCAAAGAAACAAGAAACGCTCTTCAAAACCATTAATGTAGATTAAGAAATGGACTAAGCTTTTCTTTTGCTTCGAATAGTGCTTAAAAACTCTGGTGTAACACCTATGTAAGAAGCAATCTGTTTTTGTGGGACCTGTTGTATCACAGCAGGGTATTTTAAAACAAATTTTTCATAACGTTCTGCCGCAGTCAAAGAAAGATTTTGAATGGTTCTTAGCTGTTCGCGGATATAAGCATTTTGAAAGATGATTCTAAAAAAACGTTCAAATTTTGGAATTTCCTTTACTAATAATTCAAAGTTACTTTTACTGAGTTGTAAAATTTTACTCTGCTCTAAAGCTACGATATTTAGCATGGCAGGCTTTGCTTTTTCAAATGCATGCATATCCGTTACCCACCAGTCTGGCATGGCAAACATGATCGTCGATTCTTTTCCATCTTTATTTAAAAAGTAAGCTCTTAGCGTACCTGAGTTTACAAAACAAAAATAATGGCAAGCTTGATTTTCTTTTAATAAGAATTGTTTAGAAAGCAATATTTTAGACTCTAGTAAAGAACAGAAGTAATTTTTTTCTGCCTCGTTCAGAGAAATGTGCTTAGCGATATTTTTTAGAATTAGGTCATATACCTCCATAGATTACTATAATTGTTCTTATAATTGTCCTTACCTATTTTGAATCGTTAATAACAACATGAAGAAAAAAAAACTAGGATTAGGAACCGCCGCTATCGGCCGTCCCCAATATATAAATATTCGTCAAGAAGCAACTACTGAATTTGATTTAGCAGCATTTAAGCAAAAAGGAATAGCTGTCTTAAATAATGCTTATAATCAAGGTATTCGGTATTTCGATACTGCACCCGGTTATGGAATGGCAGAACAATTAGTATTAGATTGGGTAGTAGAAAAAAATGATCCTACTATAGAAGTTGCTACAAAATGGGGTTATACGTATGTGGCCAATTTTGATCCGACTGCCATCCAACATGAAATCAAAGAACATTCTTTACATAAGCTTAATGAGCAATGGGTTTCTTCCAAAGAACTACTCCCCTATCTTAGCACTTACCAAATCCATTCCGCCACTTTTGAAACAGGTGTATTAGAGAATAAAAATGTATTAAATAGGTTAGCAGAGCTAAAAAACAACCATGGTTTACTAATGGGTATTTCTACGACTGGTGCAAATCAAGTAGCCGTTATTAAAAAAGCCTTAGATGTTGAAGTGGATGGCATACCTTTATTTGATGTTTTTCAAGTTACGTATAATATATTAGATCAAAGTCTTGCCACTGTAGCGAAAGAACTGGCTGTTCAAAAGAAAAGATTAATTATTAAAGAAGCCCTTGCTAATGGTCGGATTTTTCCAAACGATCAATTCCCACACTATGCTCATTTATATACTAACTTAACAACATTAGCCAAGAAGTATAATGTGGGTATAGATGCTATTGCATTACGATTTTGTATGGATAGCATTGCTCCTTATCAAGTATTAAGTGGCGCTGCTAATGAAGTACATATATCCCAGAATAGTAAGGCTACTCAATTTGAATTGGATGATAGAGATCTCACAGCTTTAAAAGAAATGGCGATTACACCTCAAAGCTATTGGGCAGAAAGGAAGTTGTTAGCTTGGAATTAGATTGACTAAAAGAACAACACTACTTCTCCAATATAGTAATCTCTACTCGACGATTCAGTTCCATCTGATACTCTGATTTGGCTAATGGAAATTTCATTTCCCAATTCCCTTTACCTTCATATTGCATTCGGGCTGCTGGAATTCCTTTGTCCAGTAAGTAGGTATAAATCAGTTTCGCCCGATTTTCTGACAATTGAAAAGATACACTACCTATATTGACTCGTGTCAGACCAGGTTGATTAATATGCCCCACAATATTAATTTTCAGTTCAGGCATATTCTCCATAAATTGTAATAGTCGGATCAACTCTGGTTTTGATTTTTTTAATAATACCGCCTGATTGCCCACAAAATAAAAATTATTCAATCGTATTTTTCCACCAATTCGCAAAGGCTGAAACTTCATTTTTAACTCCTTTTTACCTGGTGTCGTTTTAAACATTTTGGTATCATAAAAATGATCTTCAGGATATATCTCCAAACTGGCCACTTTATTAAATGGGACTTTTAGACGGTATTTCCCAAGACTATCTGTTTCGGTTTGATCTTCGGATTCTTTGGTTTTAATAATCACCTTCGCTGCTAGTGGTTGCGATAGACTATCTTGCACGACCCCATCTACCCAAACCACTCGCTTCGGAAAACTTAAGACGACCG
>CAKZUM010000750.1 GCA_937921525.1 uncultured Saprospiraceae bacterium | reverse complement strand
AGTAATCTGAGTAGATTTTCGATTAGCATATTGATAAATCCATTCTTTGTCAATGGATCGGAAAGTAGGTGGTGCTGGTTTTTTACCTTTGCTTTTTGCAATCCATTTTTCAGCTAACCAAATGCCAAAATTTGGATGAAGCCTTTCGAATAACCATTGACAGAGCGGACTAGCAAATATTTTTTTTAGTCGCTTATATCCATAATCACTCGGTCCTTTTCCATCGCCATGTCCAATAAAAAAGGTCTTTCCTTTAATCTGCGTAACAATAGGTTGTCTGTGCGTTGTAATACCTAGTTCCTCTTCAAAATAATTGAACATCCACATATCATGATTACCCGTGAAGAAGTAAATAGGAATACCACTATCGCTAATCTCTGCAAGTTTTCCTAAAAAGCGGACATATCCTTTAGGGATAGCTCTTTTATATTCAAACCAAAAGAATAAATCCCCTACTAAATAAATCGCCTCTGCATCCTGTTTGATTAAATCCAGCCAACGCACTAATTGTCGTTCTCTTTCTTGGCTAGCCTTATTTGCGTTGACCCCTAAGTGAAAATCAGAAGCGAAGTAAACCATATTTTTTAAATGATGAATGATGAATTAGAAATGATGAATCATTCATCATTTTTCATTCATCATTATTTAAACCTGCTCAGGACCATCACCCACCCAATCAGAAATCCATGCCTCTTCCTCACATAAAGGAACTAACTCACCTTCTATGAATGGTCGTACTTCGTGAATAATTCGCTCAGGATAAAGTACATGTAAATTGGGTCCAGCATCTAAGCTAAAATAAATAGGATTCCCAGTTTCTTTTCGATAATTTCTTAGTTTTTCAATCATCTGCAAAGTACTAGGCTGCATGAGTATGTAGGACGGGTCAGACGTCATCATCAAGGCATGTAGCGTTAATGCTTCGTTTTCTGCAATCGTTCCAAAGGTATCTACATCCCCTTCTTTTAAGGCAATTCTTAATCTAGCTAAACGATCTTTAGCTTGCTGAAACCTTGGCGCAGCATAGCTGTTTCCTTCCATCAAGGCATGACCCGCTCGACTAGATACACTCTTTTCTGCTTTACTAGCAATTAAAATATCATCATGAAAATCATGAAAAACCTCATGAATGGCATCCGCTTGCGGAATCGCATATAGATCAGAGGCTTCCGCTACACCTGCTGTTTCTCCCCAAAGTGCCATTTTAGGATAGACGGACCTGCATGCACTACCCGAACCCAAACGAGCGATATAAGAAACCTTCTGATCAAAAGCCACATCATCTTGCAAGGTCTTAAATAATTCATCTTCCAAAGTACAAAGGCACAAAGCTAATGCACTCATACTAGAAGCAGAAGAAGCAATCCCTGCGGAATGAGGAAAAGAATTGTAAGAATGAATCGTTAAGTCAAGTTGATTCAAAAAAGGAAAGATAGGCAGCAGACTTTCTAGAAAAGTATACACTTTTCCTCTAAATGCTTCGTTAGGTTCATCGTGGAAAAAGAAGGCTAAAGAAATGCCATTTTCTTTTGATTCCTTTGGTTTATAACTTAGCACGGTTTGTGTGAAAGCATTTTCCAAAGTGAAGCTAATGGAAGGATTTTGAGGCAACTGTACCCCATGTTTTCCCCAATACTTTATGATGGCTATATTAGATGGACTTTTCCAATTGATTGTATTGGGCTTGAAATCGTCGGAGTGTAATAATAAGGAAGTGTTGTTATACATTCTAGTAGATAGTTTGCTGTAAATTTAGTAAACTTTTGCTAAGGGTAGAGGAGTCTAATACGGTTGGGTATTTTAGGGAATAATTTTCCGTGTTTTTAAGTGAAATATTGAAAAGAGATAATCAGATTAAATTACTTCATAATGATTGGCTACTTTATAGTAGGCATTTTCATTTGTAAAATCAAAATTATCGATTTGATGCTTTTCTAATTTATAACCAGTTATTTTTTCATGTATTAAAATTGAAGAACTTTCACCATAATAAAACGCATCAATACCTTCCCAAAAATATCTATGAAATTTAAATTTATTATCGATTTCAATAAATAAAGCTGTTAATGTGTAACTCATATATTTATTTTTTAAAACAGTGTTCTAAATGGTATTCTAAAAAACTGATTTCTGGCAAAAATTTCTCTGGTAGGATTATTTTTTTGTATTCAATAGGCTCAAAGTATTTTTTAAAGTAGTCTTTCTTATACTTATTTTTTAATTGATCTGAAAACAGAATTGAATAGTCAGAATTTATTCCGATCAACCCTCTATCAAATGCTTTATCATATAAATTGTTTAAGCAAATTCCATTTGATGGATTGAGTCTATTAGCTTCATCTTCAGACCAAGGCTTAATATGGCTTGCAACTAATAAAGCTGGAATGTCTATCTCTGAAATCGCACATTTTGTATTATAATTGGATAAAACGATTTTTCTAAAAAGGCTTTGATTAACTCTTGTTTTTACGATTCTTTCTTTGGTTAATCCATCGTAATCATTTATATCAAACAAATTTTCTTTGTATTTTTCATCAAGTTCTTTTCCTTCAAGTCTTGCTAAGATTTTTTCACTTTCATACATTAGATTTTCTCTATCATTAATGTACTTTTCAAAAATGGGTTTACATTGTTTTTTTCCACCATCTAACCCTTTAATTCCTCTGTTTTGATGGAATGGATCAACTGAGGCAAAATTTACAAGTCTCATTGCAATTGCTGAAGGCGTTCGATCAATTAAGTTAGCCATTTCAATGACCTCTATTGTTCTTGAATGCATTTTACCAAAAGGTAATTTTAAATACAAATTGAATACAACGATAAATTCATCTTGTGTCCAACGCCTTCTCTTCATAGTCTATTTTTTTTCTTCATTTGACTTGATTATCTAGATTTATCACCATTTGATAAATATAAAAATCATTTCCAGACAATCATATTTTTATAAACTAATTTTAAGTTTAGGTGTAAGATTTATATGAAAAAATAGAATAAAGGCTGAAAAGATGCAAAAAATAGAGAAAGTTAATTATAAAAAGCATATAGGGTGAACTTAGTTATATACATACATCGTTGGTATATCATCTTCTACAAAAAGATAGATTGAATCTTTAAAAATTCAACATACACCTCCAACTCTTTAGTTCAATTAACGTATTAGTTATAATCAAACTTTAAGCTTGCTAATTTTCAATAGATACACACTATGAAACTATTCTCTTATATCACGCTAGCGTTTACCTTAGCTATTCTAACAGCCTGCGGAGGTAAGGGTGAAGATATGCCAACAGAAGTACAATCAGATGATTGTTGGAGACGTACCGATGGAAAATTGGTATTTACCCAATTATCGGAAACACAGACAAGCGTGCCATCCAAAATTTCTATTCGATTTAAATTAGATGATAAAGATGGTCAACCTATACCGGGGTTAACAGAAGCTAATTTTAATATTTACGAACAAACTCAAAGTAATTCTTGTCTGCAACCCATTTCTGAATTTGAAGCCCTTCGTTCTATCCAAAGAGAGCAGCGATCTTTTATACAGCATACCTTAATATTATTGGATTTGAGTGGTAGCGTCATCACCTTCCAAGAAGAACTGAAAGAAGCTACTCGGACGCTCATTAACGAAATTGACCCGACGGAAACTTCCCTTAATAAAATAGGTGTATGGTGGTTTGATGGGGCAGCGGATTTGCACGAACTAATAGCTCCGACTTTTAATAAAGAATCTATACTAGAAAGTATAGATAAAATCAAAACAGACCTAAGTGAAGATAACTCTACCAACTTATATGGAGCAGTAGCCTCTATTGCGCAAAAAGCGAATACCATATTGAATGATAATTCAGGTGTCTCTGGAGTCTCTATAGTTTTATTTACAGATGGTAAAGATCGAGCGAATCGAGTGTCCAAGCAAAATGCTTATGATGCGGTGAATGAAAGTAATTCAGCGATTAGCTTCTTCACGGTTGGACTAGGATCAGAAATTAATAAAGAGGATTTAGAGAAATTTGGAAGAGATCGTTTTGTTAATATTAGTAAAGTCAATGAGTTGTCCGCTACTTTTCAAGAAATTGCCTCTTTTGTTCAAGCAGAATCAAATAGTTACTACTTATTAGAATACTGTAGTCCTATTAGAAATGGGGCGAATAATGTGTTGATTGTGGAAGCGATACAGGGAGATAATAAAGGTTATTTAGAAAGTAATTTTGATGCTACTGGTTTTGAAGGTGGGTGTGAGTTGTAGGCTATTCGTCTAGGATTAGACAAGGTTGGAGTTGTAAGGATAAAGTTGGGCGATACTTTCAAAGTGTCGCTCAACTTAGTTCTTACAACTCCAACAAATCCTGAATATCCAACATGCCCACAGCTTGATCGCCGTTCATTACAACCAGGGTATCTACTTTATGCGTTTTAAATACCTGAGAAGCTTCCATTAACGAAGCTTCCATAGGAATAGATTTAGGTGCCCCAAAAGGTAATTGATTCAATGTTTTCTTCAATACGCCTTCGCCTTCCTTTTCTAATAAGCGGCGTAAGTCGCCATCTGTAAAAACACCATGCACTTTGCCTTGCGCATTGATTAAGGTGATAGCACCCAACTTGGAGGTAGTCATTTTAACGAGTGCTTCCATAATCGTTTGTTCGGTGGAAATAGTCGTGTTTTGATGTCGCATGACCTCTCGAACTTTTAAAGTGATGAGGCGGGTATGTTCAAAAAATTGCTTCGTACCAATATCAGTAAAATGATTAGAGGCTAAATGTTGCAATACCTTCCACGGAATTGTACACGCATGTACCCCTATGTTTAAAGCATTACGTACATGTTCTGGATGCCGAACAGAGGAAAACATAATTTTGGATGGATATTGATATTTATTTACTGCCTCCACACAGTGCTGCACCAACTGCAAAGCATCCTGCCCTTGATCCTGTAAACGGCCCACCAAAGGGCATACATAAGTCGCTCCTGCGGAAAGCGCAATATATGCCTGCTGCAAGGTATATACTAGATGCATATTGACCAACATTCCTTGACTAGTCAATCGCTTACAAGCAGTAGCCCCTTCTAAGGATATTGGTATTTTGAATACAGTAGTTGATTTATCAAGACCTAAATCTAACAACCGATTAGCTTCCGTCTCTATCTCTGATGCGGTCCTTCCTAAAGCTTCTACTTGTAGAGTGGGAACCATCTTAGCAAGTTGTAAGATCGTAGCATCAATATCCGTAATTCCGTCCCGATGCATGAAAGTAGGGGTTGTCGTTAATCCATCAATAAAGCCTAATTGAAAAGCTTTTTCTATTTCTGCTAGATTAGCAGAATCAAGGTATAATTCCATGCTACAATTTAAACTCAAGATTATAAATAATCCAATAATATTATTTCGCTTCGAGTTCTGCTTTTAACTCTCTAATTGTTCTTCTCAATTGCCTGTTTTCTAAATCCAATTCTTCTAGCTGCGCTTTTAATCTTTTTATTTGATAAGATTGATCGGGTGTTGAAGGATTAGCTGTTTCTCCATTAATACTAGTCGTACTTTTTGAAGAAATATTACTGCCACCAGAGGAGGGGGCAGTAGCTTCTTCTTTGTCTGATAAAATTGTACTTACTTTATCTTTCCCTTTTTGAACGGCATTAGTAATATTCTGAATCCCATCTTGACCATTATAATAAGAGGCGGCGATATATGCTAATGGACCAATAAATACCATAAAGAGCATTAAACGAGAGAAGGCGGTCATTCTTGCTTTTCTTCTAGCCATAATTTATTCTGTTTATTTTGAGCATTGTCTCACGGCTAAAAGTAATCAAAAAAAATCCTAATTAGTAACAACGAAATAATAAATTCCGCAAGTTGACTCAAATTATTTAATTCCTTTCACTTAGCTCTTTCTGGATGAAATAATTCACCAATATAATAAGATTTAGTAGCAGCATTATAAGCATCACGACAAGGTTCCGAGCCACTTCTCATGATACTAATACATCGACCATTTTCCAGTTGCCCTTCTGTGTGCCCTCTTCTCAAGACACAATGTCCAAGTTCATGAAAAACAATCATCTCCTTGATATTATCATTGAACCGATTCCAGAACGCTAGATCTATAGTGATATGATTTTCAATGATATGATTTTGTCTATCAGTTGAGTAGCTACATAGTCCTGCTACATTTTCTTCTTCTAAATCTTCAATAACCCCTGTTGTTTCTGTTTGAATCAAATCAACTTCTATATTTTGTGCAGCAGCCTCTATCTCGAATCGCTCAAAATACGGCCATAGTGCTTCATCTACTCCAGGATAAGATTTGGGACCTGTTTCAATAATAGATTCTTCGATATTCATTGGATCAATAAAATCTTTTTGGCAAGCAGATAAAACTAATAAAAATAGCCCGCCTAGTAGGAGGGGAGTCCATAAAGACTTTCTCTTTGGATAGCACATAGTTACATTATTTTTAGTTAATCGTTTTTTCTAACGACAATGGAGAATAAATGAAATGGTATAATGTACTAGTATCGCTTATAGTAAAGTTTTGATGAATGAAAATTGGTTCTTTGAAAATTGGATTTGTCAAAGAATGATTGAATGTCTAAAGAGATGGATGTGATTTATACCGAAACGTTCGGCAGGTTTAAGAAAGTATATGTAAGAGATTATATTTAGAAAATATAGTCGGAGTATTTTTGTCAAGACAACTTTTAATTACTACATCTCTAGCGTAATAAATACTACCGTATACTTTTAGATTCTTTATTAAATACTATAAAGTAGATATTGGATTGTCGAGGTTTGTAGCCATATCCGTCAGGCTAAGAGACGGACTCTCAGTAGCAGACACTTATAAAGTCTGTTGATACCCCACATCTTTTTAGCTATAAATTAAAGATTTTAGCCTCGGCCCTGTCTGTAGAAATAAGTCTATTAGATGTTACACACAATTAAAAGAAAAAATAATGACAAAAACCTAATTTTGTTAAAAAATCACAAACTGTGAGCCATAAAAAATGATTTATTCGTTATAAATGTATATTTTTGATAAAAAATAACGAAATAGAATTATTATGCTTGTTGAGTTTGCTATTCAAAACTTTAAATCTTTCAAAGAACTACAAGTCTTTTCATTAGAGGCATCTAAAGAGGAAGAATTTGACGATAATATTCTTAGAGTGGTTAGAACGAACGGAAATTATCGAATTGTCAAAACCAAAGCAATTTATGGGGCAAATGCTTCAGGTAAGTCAAATTTAATTTTAGGACTTGTTGCTATGTGGAAAATAATAGACAATAACTTAAAATATGATGATGTCTTTCAAGATTTTGTCTCACCATACCGCTTAGATAATGAACTAAGAAACCAACCTTCATACTTTCAAGTAATTTTCATACATGAGGGAAATAAATATAGATATGGCTTTGAAGTAGACAAAGAAAAGGTACATAGAGAGTGGCTTTACTTAAAAAGAGAGAAAGAAGTAATGCTTTTCGAACGAGAAGGAAAAAAGCTTTTAGAATTAAATGAAACTACATTCAAAGAAGGAAAAATTATTAGGCAAGGGATAAAAATGTTTACCGAAAAAACCTTAGTTATTTCAGTATTAGACCAGTTGAGTTCTCCTATATCTACAATTGTGAAAGAGTGCCTAAATAACAAAATAATTATAAGTCCAAATTTACCAAGTCAAAGTAGATTAAGCAATAGGTGGTTTATGCAAACATTGCATCATTTTGAAAATGACAGTAAGTTCAAAGATTGGACTGTTAAACTTCTGCATGAAATAGACGGAAGTATAAAAGATTCAAAAATTCAAGAGGTTGTTCTCCCTAATGGTCAAGTTGATAAAATTCCAATAATTATTAGAACAATGGATAATGATGATGTTCCTTTTATGTTAGAGACAGAAGAAGCATCAGGAACCAAAAAGGTGTTCGATTTTTCTCATATCATTTATAGAAGTATCACGCAAGGTAAGGCACTTATTATAGATGAAATGGATGCACTACTTCATCCAAAACTAACAAGAAAGATTATTGAATTATTCCAATCTCCTGATGCACATAAAGAAGCCCAGTTAATATTTGCTACTCATGATACAAACTTAATGGACAATGAATTATTGAGAAGAGACCAAATTACCTTTTTAGAAAAATCTGATGAAGGAGATAGTGAGATTTTTGATTTATCTGAGATAAAAGGAGTCAGAGCCAAAGACTTGTTTGAGAAGAATTATTTAAAAGGAAATTATGGAGCTTTACCCATATTAAATAATCTTGAAAAACTACTATTGAATGGCTAAAGGAAGCAGAAGACACAAAGGAGGAAGAAGAAGGAATAAAAAAAGAGAACAAAAGCCTTCATTTCATATATTTTGTGAAGGAGTAAATACAGAGCCATTATATTTTAAACAATTCCCTATTCCAAACTTAGGACATTGTAAAGGTTATGGACAAACCAAAATGCCACTCGTTGAAACAGCTTTAAAATATAAAAGAGATAATGGAATTACTAAAAAATCGAAAGACCAAATTTGGGTAGTTTTTGATTATGACTATAGTGGAGAATTACAACCCAAACAAAAAGAAGAATTCAATAACGCAATTATTAAAGCAGAAAGTAACAACTTAAAATGGGCTGTATCAAATGATTCATTCGAATTATGGTATGTATTACATTTTCAAAATTGTAATGCCCAACAACTTCGTAATTGGTATAATCAACGAATAGAACATTTTACAGGAGAACCATATGATAAAGACCGAAATACTGCAAAGAAAATGTACGATTTATTATTGGATAAACAGGATGATGCAATACAGAGAGCAGAAACATTAAAATCAAAATATGATGAAAATAATAGAGCATATGCAGATAAGAATCCATATACTACTGTTCACGAATTAGTAATTGGATTAAATAAGCACATAAAATAGTGTTAAAGAAGAAGAGAGAAAACTATGTATGAATTGAAAAGTAGCTGATACTTTGGGTCTACGAACAGGTGTTAGCCATTTTTAAAATGTCTGCCACTAAGATTCGTCGCTAGAAAAATAACATACTAAAAAAGGAATACCAGTAATCCTGATATTCCTTTTAAATTGCTCTAAAGCAAATCATACTCAGACAAAAAAAACTACTTAGTCTCCAATACCTCTTCCTTTAATGCACCAGCAGTCAAATCATCTTCTTTGAACTTATCTGTTCTTTTAACGACTGGATTTTCGTGCATCGCTTTATAGGCGACCCTATTTCTATGAATATCAATAGCATGGAAAATAGCTTGTCGGAAAGAAGAAGGATCTGCTAAATTTTGACCAACAATATCAAATCCAGTACCATGATCTGGAGAAGTTCTCACAATAGGTAGACCAGCGGTGAAGTTAACTCCGTTGCCAAAGGTAAGCGCCTTAAAAGGAATCAAGCCTTGGTCATGATACATAGCCAAGACAGCATCGTATTTTTTGTAGTTGGTCGTACCAAAAAAGCTATCCGCAGCGAAAGGGCCAAAAGCCAAAACGCCTTTCTTTTTAGCTTCAATAATAGCAGGGCGAATAATCGTTTCTTCTTCACTTCCTATCACCCCTTCGTCTCCAGCATGAGGATTCAATCCAAGAATAGCGATGGTTGGTTTTTCAATACCGAAATCCATTTTCAAGGTAGTATTCATCATTCTCAATTTCCGAAGAATTCGTTCTTTGGTAATTAAGCTCGCTACTTTTCCTACAGGTTCGTGGTTCGTAACCAAGCCAATTTTTAAATCATCAGACACCATGAACATCAAACAATCTTTTGAATTGAATTCATCGAGTAAGTATTCTGTATGACCAGGGTAGGGAAACTTAGCCAATTCCATTGATTTCTTATTGATTGGTGCGGTGACCAAGCAATCTATTAATCCACGCTGTAAATCTTCTACACTTCTTTTTAGAGAAGTTAGCGCATATTGTCCGCCAGCTTCTGTTACTTTTCCAAGTGTTATATTCACATTTTCCTGCCAGCAATTAATGATGTTGACTTTATCACTATGCACCTTTTCTGCTGTTCGAAGACTTTGAAATTGAAATTCTTCGATCCCAACTATATTCTTGTGATAAGAAACAATCTTTGAGGAACCATATATAACAGGAATGCATAAATTAGAAATGCCCCTATTTGTTAGTGTTTTCAAAATAACTTCTAAGCCAATACCATTGATGTCGCCAATACTAATGCCCACTTTCAATTTTTCCATACGATCTATTTTAATAGGATATTTACACTACTGGACATTTTTTAGAACAGAGAGTAGACCAGCCCGACTGCCCTCAGGTGGGCGGGGAAGAGAGAGTAGAGATGTATTTCGTTTTAAGAAATAATGAAATTTTGTCAATATTTAAACGTAATCTGTCTCTATTCTCTGCTCTCGGTTCTCTGCTCTTTAAAATGTCCAATTATAGGATATTAAACCTCTTTATACATATTTAAACAACTTCTTCAATAGATAACAAAGATACAGCTAATTCTATCGAAGTTCTACTACCTTATTCTACCGTTTTTCGAGCGCCTTGTTTCTTTCTAAGAGCGCTACAATATCTGGACACTGTTTTTTCATAGCGCCAGTTGTCTTTTGTAGTCTTTCTTCGCTTAGTACCCCATATTTTACTTCTAATACAGCAGTACACTTATCTGCCTCTTGAGATAAGGACTCTAATTGGCTAAATAATGCTTGCACCTCTTCCATTTTACCTTGCTGCATCAGTTTTTGCACTTTCATGTTCATATCTGCTAATGGGCGCATACATTTACATCTGACTGTTGCTATTTCTTCTTGTTCATTCGTTGATTGTTCTTGTTGACAACTGATAAAAGCTGTTATTAGTAGTAATAGTAAAATTTTATACTTACCCATATACGTTTATTTTATTCAAGCTCATTCCCTTTACTTCACAAATCAAAACCAATATCTGCTCGAAAATATTTTTTATCGAATTGTATTTTTGCTGCATTTGCCTTGGAGATAGCTAAAGCACTTTTAAAATCATTGCCAAAAGAGGTCAATGCAAGTACTCTACCTCCATTGGTGAGTGTTTCTTGTTCTTTTAAAGTAGTCCCAGCATGAAAAACAATACTATCTTGTATTGATTCAATACCCGTGATTGTTTTTCCTTTTTGATAGGCTTCTGGATATCCACCAGAAACAAGCATAATAGTAGTAGCAGATCGATCATCAATGGATATATCGACCTTATCAAGCTGCCCTTTTGACAAGGCAATTAAAACCTCTACAAAATCATTTTTTAAGCGAGGTAAGACTACTTCTGTTTCAGGATCTCCCATTCTACAATTATATTCAATTACAAAAGGATCATCTCCCACCTTTATTAATCCGATAAACACAAAACCAATATATTCTAAATCTTGCTCCTTGATACCTTCTACAGTAGGAATAATGATTCGCTCTTCTACTTTTTTCATTAAAGCAGCATCTACAAATGGTACTGGAGAAACAGCACCCATGCCACCTGTATTTAAGCCTGTATCTCCTTCTCCAATACGCTTGTAATCCTTGGCAATCGGTAAGACCTTATAATGATTACCATCCGTAACTACAAAAACGGAGAATTCTATACCATCCAAAAATTGTTCGATCACTACTTTTTGACTAGCTGCACCGAATTTTCCCTCTAACATCGCTTTTAGCTCCTGTTTTGCAATGGCCTTATCTTCAATAATCAATACCCCTTTTCCAGCAGCTAAACCATCTGCTTTCAGTACAATAGGAGGTGTTTGCTGATCAATATAGTTGAGTCCTTCAGAGAGTGTAGCAAGTGTCACTTCTTGATATCCGGCTGTAGGAATATTTTTCTTCGCCATAAATTCTTTGGCAAAGGCTTTGCTACCTTCTAACTGTGCGCCTTTAGCAGAAGGACCGACTACCGCTACATGTTTTAGGTCTGCATCTGCTTTAAAATAGTCATAAATTCCCTCCACAAGTGGTGCTTCTGGGCCAACTAATACTAAACCTATTTGTTGATTAATGACCGCTTGTTTGAGTGCCAAGAAATTAGTCGCACTGATAGCAAGGTTAGTACCATGTTGCAAAGTGCCTGCATTACCGGGAGCAATAAACAATTTGTCACACAAAGGGCTTTGGCTAATTTTCCAAGCAAAAGTGTGCTCTCTGCCACCACCTCCTAAAATTAGAATATTCATGTAGTTCTTATTATACATTCAAAAGGCACAAAGATAAATGTTTGAATTAGAGTTGTTTTAGAAGTTGTTTAAAAAAGTCGTTTTCAGGTTCTTGCAATACAGATTTGCGGACCTGAAATACATTTTTAAACAACTTCTTAATTTGTAGGCTAGTTAAAAAAAATATAATTTTTACTTTTAAATTTAAAAAAACCTTAACTTTATTATATAGAGTGACGACTTTGGCTCTTCAAAGTCAAAATCTATAGATATTTAACGCTAAAAATAATTTGAATATGAATTTTAATAGATTGATGAAATCTAATAATCCAATGATAAAAGAGAAAGTAGTCACTGGAGGTTCTCCGATCACGAGAGCAGGAGAAGGATCTATGACTGTTTCTGGTGGCGCAACGAAATCTTTGATCCTGTTTGGATTAATGTTAATGACAGGGGCGGTTGGTTATGCAATGCCTAGTCAGATGTTTATGTACGGAGGTATTTTCGGAGGTATGGCTATTAGTTTTCTTGCATCTAGAAGTCCTGAAAAGTCTTCTATGTGGGCGCCACTGTTTGCCTTAGTATACGGATTAGCAGTAGGAACAATTACAGCGATATATGGAGCTAGATATAATGGTATTATCTTTCATGCAGTGACGATTACCATGTCTATCTTCTTTGCCATGTTGTTTTTATACAAATCAGGATTGATTACAGTTACCGACAAATTCAGAAGTGTTATTATGACACTGATGGGTGGGATAATGATCTTATACCTAGTTTCTTTTGGTATGCACATGTTTGGCTATGATATGCCATTTTTACATGACCAAAGTATGATAGGTATAGGGATTAGCTGTGTAATTGCATTAGTTGCATCCTTAAAGTTATTGGTTGATTTCGATAATTTTGATAGAGGAGCTAACTCAGGCGCACCAAACTATATGGAATGGTATATTTCTATGGGCTTGTTGTTTACGCTTATTTGGTTGTACACAGAGATACTATATATCGTAGGTGCATTCATGGGATCTGAATAATTTCAGAGACTAAGTAGTTATTCAAAAGCCCTCTATGCATTGCGCATAGAGGGCTTTTGTTGTTGTGTGCCTTGCATGAATGATAACTATGTGGTTAAAGTCCACTACACACTAGGTAGCGAGAAGTGTTAGCGAAAGACAAGGGCGTAGTCGTGAGGCTAGGTCTGAAGGAAGTCATTAGCAAAATCCTGTTTCTACGG
>CAKZUM010000749.1 GCA_937921525.1 uncultured Saprospiraceae bacterium | reverse complement strand
TAAATCTATAAGGAAAGAGTTGAATGGTGCGTGTTTATTTTGTTATTGTCATTGCAAAAAGAAGGACCTCTGTAAGAGGTCCCCAATTAAAAACCTATAAACAATTTAGCTATTTTTAAATACGATATTAAATTAATAAAGTTTTAATATTTAATGATTAAATATACACCTCAAAAAATAGCTATTTATAAATAATTAAGCTTCAATTAGGTAAAAGACTTGTTCACAAATAACAAGTTGGTATATGAAAAATTTTTTTTTCTTCTAAGAAACCTAAAAAATAAGTCCGTACCTAAGGGTATGCACTGATTTTTTAGATTCCTTAGAAGAAAAAATCTGATTTTCATATAATCAATTCTTATTTATGAACAAGTCTAAATAGTAAAATAAATATTTTTTTTAAACTAAAATTTTAATTTTGGATATTAAAATAAACTTTTAAGTTTTCCTTTTTACCTACCAAAATATTATCAAATATAGAAGTATGTCTAGAGTCCAATCGACTCAAATATACTAAAGAATATTATATTTTTTATTCGAAAAATAATTTATTTACCCTCAAATTCTCGCTGTAATTAGGTTTTGTATAAATACAAAAAGTACTCCAAAACTATACCCAATTCGTGTATGGATAGTTATGGATTCTTTCTACCTTAAGTATAAGGTTACAATTTAAAAATAATAAGTTGTATTAAGCGTTGAGAAGATCAAATTATGGATGTCACTTCAATAAAAACACCTACATTTCTCTTCCAAAACTTCTTTATTTCTAAAAAAAGGCAATTTTTACCCTCCGTAAAAATGTCATCATCTTTCAAGGAAATGGTAGGTTGTAACAATATAATTACTAAGCTTATTAGGTGTTTATAAAATAAATATTTAATATAATTTGTGACAGTATATCGTGTCACAATTTAATGTTCATAATAGCAGTACAAATTTTTAATTTCCATATAATACATTTAATTTTGTTACACAGAAAGCAAGAACACTCACACCTTAAGTAACGAATATAAGATAATATAATATTAATTATTATTTTTTGATTGTATTCTCACTTCTATACTTCACTACACAATATACGCATTGCAGTCAACTATTCTTAATAGAATAGTATTTGAGTCGGTATTCTTCCCCCATACCATAAATACTCCCTGATTAGGAGTAATATCAAGTCCTCCCAATACTTGTTCCCCCCACAAAAAACACACACACAACGTCTAGTACGGTTAGTGATTGGTGAAAAACGATGACCTAATATCTGATTACCAATTGCTAATTGGCTGGACTAATTTGTGTTAAGAAACTTCTAGCCTATCTATGAGACAGTCAACCGTAACAAACGCCTATTGTAAGCACAATAGCGATAAGAAAAATATATTCCTACCAATGCCTTTAATAAGGCTTTTTTTGGTTGTAATGGTTTTATATAATATGAATACTGCTCAGGCAGCAGATATATTACTTCCAAAAGAAATAAGTGCCTTCTCTTTTCCAACTGCTGAATTACTCATGCCTTGCCCTGGCGGGACGGGGGTGATTGGTGGTCATGCCTTTCAAGATTTTAACTATAATGGTTTGGATGATCAGATTGGAAAAAGAATTAAAGGAATCGAAGTCAACTTATTTTCTTGTGGTTTATCAGGGGAGAGCGAATTAGTAGCTACTACTGTTACAGATGAAAATGGAGACTACTTTTTTGACAATTTAGTAGATGGCCAAGAATATCGAATTGAGTTTAGTGCGCCTGCAGACTTATTTTATTTGCAATCTGGTTTTAGTGCTACTCAATCAAAAACTACTGTTCAATTTATCACTAGCCCAAATTGCGATATTAGCATCGGTCTAGCCAATCCTGATGACTATTGCGAGGAAGACCCTAAGCTAGTTGTACCATGCTATATTAATGGAGATCCTGGGGCACTTGATGCGGGCGGAGAAGATGCCTTGGTTTGTTTTAATACTAGCTTTGAAGGGACAAGACCAACACCTAATTACTTAGCGTCTGCCAAAGAAATTGGTTCTACTTGGGGATTAACTTATAACAAAGTAAAGAAAGAAATCTATACCTCGGCATTCCTAAAGCGACACGTCGGTTTGGGATCTTTAGGTTTAGGAGGGATTTATAAAGTAGATATTAATGGAACCTCTTCTGTAGTTAGTCCATTTTTTGATTTAAATGATCTAGGTGCGAATATAGGTACGTATCCAACGAATGGGGCCAGAGGTCTTTCGGCAGATATTAATTTACCTTCGAATGATGCCATGGCTTTTGATGATGTTGGAAAAAAAGGAATGGGTGGTTTAACGATGTCTACAGATGGTAATACGCTATATGTAGTGGGGCTATCGGATAAAATGCTGCATGAAATTGATATTAGTTCAGGTACGCCAACTGCCGCTAATCTTCAAAGCTATACGATTCCAAATCCAGGTTGTAGTGGCGGTGAGTTCAGACCATTTGGTATACAAATATACAATGAGCAATTATATGTAGGAGGTGTTTGTGATGCAGAAGCTAGTGGTCTTAAATCAGATTTGAAGGCAGTTATCTACCGTTTAGATGGAACTACTTTTACAGAGGTTTTAGATTTTAGTTTAGATTTTCAAAAAGGTTTGGCCTCCAGAAGTTGTGATGACGATAGAGGCTGGTTTCCATGGAGATCTGATGTACCAGAAAGTTGTTTTGTATCTGGCAACGCAAATATCATCGTACACCCTACGCCCATATTATCAGATATAGAATTTGATGCAAATGGAGATATGGTGATTGGGTTTATGGATCGAATAGGTAATCAGTTAGGGTATCTAAATTATGGCCCTACTGGACAGACAGAATTATATAGTGCCTTTACAGGAGGAGATATTATGAAAGCTACTCCCAACACAGATGGTACTTACACGATAGAAAATAACGGTACCGCAGGACCTAATACAACTGTAGGGGCCAACAATGGAGAAGGAATAGGAGGTGGAGAATTCTTCTCCTTTGACGTTTTTGAAATCGCTCCTAACATTCCTAGACCACATAGTGAAACTGCCCAAGGTGGGGTAGCTTTAATAAAAGGAACCAATCAAGTAATAGGTACTGCTTTAGATCCATTTGGCACTTTCGTTAATTCTGGTGGAGTCAATTATTGGGATTTATCAACAGGAGAGGTAAGAGATCCTGGGTATGTACTATTTCGTTCGGGATCTAATAGTATTTCTACTTTTTCAAAAGCTAATGGACTAGGAGATGTAGCTACCTTATGTAGTTTAGCACCGATTGAATTAGGAGGAAGAATTTGGGTGGATGCCAATACTAATGGCGTACAAGATCCTTGTGAAATAACCTTGTCAGATATTTCGGTGACGCTTTATACAATTGATGGAACAGAGGTTGAAACAACAGTTTCTGATGCTAGTGGAGATTACTATTTTAGTGATGAGGTCATTCGACCAAATGAGGAATATTTTGTGGTATTTGGTTCTGCTGCTCAAACGCAAACGCCTTTAGCATTATTAGATATTTATACGCCGACTGCAAAAAATATTGGGATGAGTCCCAATAATAGCCTAAATGATTCTGATGTCCAAGTCGGAGATATTTTGGGTATTACTAATGCCTTATACATTCCAATATCTACTGGTGGGCCTGGTTCTGTTTCTCATGCGAATGATGCAGGGTTTTTTGAAATTCCACCACCTGTAGGCGCAAATATAACAGGTCAAATTTTTGATGATTTAAACCAAAACGGTTTACAAGATTCAGACGAACCTTATATTAGTGAAATAATTGTTACCCTATTTAATGCAGATGGTACAGTCGTAGCAACTACGGAGACTGACGATAATGGAAGCTATATTTTTCAAAATATATTGGAAGGAAATTACTATGTAGAGGTTAACTTACAAACAAGTGTAGACGGTGCTGTATTAGATGTGGAACCTACCATATTAGATGCAGGTGATGATGCAATTGATAGTGATTTTGATCCAAATACTGGACAGACCAATACTTTTGTTTTTGATCCAAAAGAAGGAGACAAAGATTTTGATGCGGGGGTATTTAGACCTAGTGGTATTATCAATGGTATTGCCTTTGAGGACATTAACGGAGATGGTATTCAAGATGCGAATGAACCAGCGATTGGTGGGGTAACGGTTACTTTGTTAGATTGTAATGATGTCGTTATTGCGACTGTTATAACGGACGCAAGTGGTAATTATTCTTTTGGTGATTTAGACAAAGGAGACTATAAAATTCGATTTGATCCAAGTGGAAATGATAGTGGAGTGGACAACTATATTGCATCGCCTAAAGGCGCAGGAACAGATACCACAAAGGACTCGGATATAGATGCTTCCTTTACGTCAGATTGCGTGTCTGTCTTTTTAGATCCGATAGGAATAGACGGAGGTTTCGTCATTCCTAAAACCACTATATTAGGTACTGCATTTGAGGATATAAATGCAGATGGTATTCAAGCAGATACAGATTTACCTATTGCAGGTATCACCGTTATACTTTCAGATTGTGAAGGGAATGAAGTAGCTAGAACGCTTACGGACGACTTAGGAAATTATGTTTTTGATAATTTAATATTTGGAGATTATCAAGTTCGATTTGATCAAACAGGCAATAACAATGGAATTGATTATTACGAAGCTTCTCCAAAAGATGCGGGTGGCGATGATTCGAAGGATTCTGATGTAGATGCTCAATTTCTATCGGATTGTGTAAGTTTAATGGAGGAATCAATAGCCATTGACGCAGGATTTAATGAACCAACAGCCAATGTATCTGGAACTGCTTTCGAGGACATAGACGGCGATGGGATTCGCGATGTGGATGAAGGACTAATAATAAATTTGCTTGTAAGTTTAGTTGATTGTGATGGGAACGTAGTGGCTACTACTATTACCGATGAATTTGGTAATTATTCTTTTGTAGATATACGTGCAGGAGATTATAAAATCGTTTTTGGAACGCCTTCTGATATCAATGGAAATGAATTTTCTGCAACAAAACAAGATGTAGGAAATGATGATAGCATTGATTCAAATATAGGAGTAGATAACAGTACAGAGTGTATTCCATTGGCACCTAATAGTGATAATAATATTAGTGCAGGCTTCATACCTCCATCAGGAATAATTAGTGGGCTTGCGTTTAATGATGAAAATCAAGATGGCATTCAAGATGCAGGAGAGTTAGGTATAGCGGGTATTACCGTAGAACTTCAAGATTGTAATGGAATAACAATAGCTAGTACAACTACAGATAACGAGGGTAAATATTCTTTTACAGGAAATTTATCAGATGACTATATTATTGTTTTTAATGTAACAACTAACACGGAAGGGATCACAGATTATACCACTTCTCCAAAAGGAACAGGAGGAGATGATTCCACAGATTCCGATATAGATATAATTACTAATGCATCAGACTGCGTCTCTTTCGATCCTAGTAAAGGGTTAGAAATTGATGCAGGCTTTTTTAGACCTACAGGTATCCTAACAGGTGTCGTATTTAATGATCTTAATCAAGATGGAATCCAAGATACTAATGAACCATTTTTTGGTGGCGTTACTGTAGCGTTACAAGATTGTAATGGCTTGACTATTGCTACAACTACTTCTAATCCAGATGGTAGTTATTCTTTTGATGAGATCTTATTAGGCGACTACCAAGTAGTATTTAATCCAACAACGAATACAGAAGGAATAGATGGTTTAGTAACTTCTCCTCAAGGAAATGATTCTGATATTGATCCAACAACTAATGCGTCCGACTGTATAACTTTTGATCCTGAGAAAGGCTTAGGAATAGATGCTGGTTTTTACGAACCAGTCGGAAGTATAACAGGTATTTCTTTTGAAGACTTAAATGGCGATGGTATTCAAGATGCCAATGAGACAGGAATTGGCGGCATAACGATTGAACTACAAGATTGCAATGGAGTGGTCGTAGCAACCACTACTTCCAATCCAGATGGAAGCTATTCTTTTGACGATATTGTACAAGGAAACTATCAAGTATATTTTAATCCAAACACCAACAGTCAAGGAATCCCTAATTTTGATACTTCACCAGAGGGGGGCGATTCAGATATAGATTCGATGACTAATACATCTGACTGTGTGGATTTTGAACCTACCCAAGGGTCAGAAATAAATGCAGGATTTACACAGCCTACGGGTGTGGTTATGGGAACGGTGTTCAACGATATAGATGGAGACGGAATGCAAGAACCGGGAGAAGGGGCTATTGAAGGAGTGACAGTAAGTTTGTTAGATTGTGATGGTACGGTATTAGCGACCACGACCACTAATGAAAATGGTAATTATTATTTTGAAGGTCGAATACTAGGCAGTTATCAAGTAGTTTTTGATGCAAATACGAATACAGATAATATTTTAGATTATCAGACCTCTCCAGAAAACAGAGGCGATGATACCATGGATTCCGATATAGATGCGGTAACTAATACTTCTGATTGCTTTCAATTTGACCCAACTAATGGCGCAGATATAGACGCAGGTTTCGTGCAGCCAAAAGGCGAACTAATGGGAACTATTTTCAATGATATTGATGCAGATGGAATGCAGGAACCAGGGGAAGGAGGAATCAGTGGTGTAACCGTTGTGTTATTAGATACAGAAGGAACAACTATAGGCACAACAACAACTGATGCTAATGGGAATTATTTCTTTACAGATATTATATCTGGAGCTTATCAAGTATTGATTGATCCTGCTACCAATTCAGCAGGGATAGATGATTACATGAATTCTCCAGCTAATCAAGGCGATGAGGACATGGACTCTGATATAAATCCAAGTACCAATCGCTCCGATATTTTTACCTTCGTTGCTCTTGATGGTGGGGATATTGATGGTGGATTATTCCAGCCAGCAGAACCTGTGGTGATTGGTAATATGGTATTTAAAGATTGCAATAAGAATGGAATTTTGGATGCAGGAGAAACAGGTCAAGGAGGTATTGTAGTCATGTTATCGGGTATCACTTTACTAGGAGATGATGTTAATCAACAAACAACTTCAAACCAAGATGGTACTTACCAATTTAACATAGATAGACCAGGAACATATCAAATTATGTTTGTCATCCCAGATGATTTAACAGGTGTAGAATTCTCTCCACAGAACATCGGAGATAATGATATGATCGACAGTGATGCCAATCCAAGTACAGGAATTGTGTCTGCATTTGAAGTGGAAAGCGGAGCAGTCGTTAGCCATGTAGACGTAGGGGTAATTGATCTAGTAGCACCATTAATTTTCAATGTGCCGCCTGATGTTACGGTTTCTTGTAACAATCCACCCGATCGACCGACCTCTGTGAAAGCAGTAGATAATTGTGATCCAAACGTGGATGTTGCATTTGACGAAAGAATAGAAGAAACCCTATGTGGTGCTTCTATTATAAGAACTTGGACAGCAGAAGATGAATGTGGAAATATAACAAGAAAGCAACAAACTATAACTGTAACAGACGAGGAAGCCCCTGTCATTACCTTATCGAATCCATTATTAGCAGGCATTCCAAATGGCGGTAGTATTACTTTTGATTGTGATGCGATGCCAGAATTTGATGAAAATGATATTATCGCTACAGATAATTGTGATACAGATTTGACGATAGAATTTGTTGATTTAGTAAGAAAAGAAGGCAACTGCCAAGTAGATGGTTACTTAACAGAAATGACTTGCGGTTGGAGAGCTATTGACAACTGTGGTAATGAAATGGAATACATCATTACAATCACAGTAGTAGATACTAGAGCGCCGATGTTAAATAACGTCCCAACGGATATTACCGTTAATCTATCCGACGGACAAGCTATACCGCCTGTTCCAACGAACATAGGGGCTACAGATAATTGTGATGAAAATATATTTATTCAATTCGAGCAAACCCAAACAGAAGAAACTGCTTGTGGATATGATTTAATTAGAACTTGGACGGCGATAGATAATTGTGGTAATAAAGAAACTGCTTCTCAAACCCTTTCTCTAATCAGAGATTGCGTTTGTCCAGATGAATTATCAGACGGTCAGATGGTCGTACATCCAGCATGTGATGGATCAACTGGTGGAATGATTTTATTTAATCTAACAGCGGATGCTCGTTATTATGAATTTGATTTTGTACCTAATCTAGGAGTACCCAATGCACTCGGAAATGCAAGAACAGATTTGCCGACAGGTACTTACAATATTGTAGTCACTTATAAAGGGGCTGCAGATTGTAAAGAGACTTATAATATTAATATTGGTACTATGGAAACGGCCACTATCAGCATAGCAGATAGTCAGAAAGCTAGTTGTGGTCAAGCGGACGGCTATGTGTCTTTATCGCCAGCAAGTTTCCAATACACATGGAGTGATGGTATTGTAGCTGCCCAGCGTTCTGATCTAGCGGCAGGTACTTACAAAATAAATTATACAGATGATAATGGTTGTCTGGGCAGTACAGAAATTACGGTGGAAGAACCAGAAAATTGTATCTGTTTAAACTTCAAAATAGAAGTCTTACAAAATACTTCTCCTACTTGTTCTGGAGGTACAGATGGTAACTTGATCGTTGTTGCAAGAGGCGGCCGAGAAACCATTCGTTATGAGTGGAGTAATGGCAGTATGGGAACTACTTTAAGTAATATTACTGCAGGTATGTATACCGTTATAGCTACAGATGCTAATGGCTGTCAGGCGCAAGAAGAAATCATGGTCATGGCACCAGAAAGCATCATGCTCACTATTAATCAAACGAACGGTGGTTGCGGAGAAAGAGGGATGATAGATTTACATGCACAGGGCGGCACAGGGCCATATACCTACTCTTGGAATACAGGTGCTACAAGTCAAGATTTACTATCCGTACCTTCTGGTTCTTATACGGTAACGGTAACAGACGCTAACAATTGTACCGCTACAAGCAATGCAATGATTAGCAACGGAGGCGCAATTGTTATACAATTAGGAAAGCAATTACCTACTTGTTCTGATAATAATGATGGGATTGTATTCGCTACGATTACGGGCGGCAAAGCCCCTTATACTTATCAGTGGAGTAATGGCTCAATTGCTAAAAATTTAATGAATATAGGTCAAGGAGATTATAGCTTGGTTGTAACAGACATAGACGGTTGTCAATCGGCAGCTCAAATTTCTGTGGAGGCACCAGCACCAATTAATGTACTATTGACACCACAAAGCTATTGCTCTGAATCTATTGCAGATGTTAAAGCAACAGTCACAGGAGGCACGGCACCTTATACGTACCAATGGAATTTTGGTGCAACTACAGCAGAAGTTAAAAACCTAACAGCAGGTACTTATTCCGTTACGGTAACAGACGAAGCTGGTTGTCAATCAACGGAGGTCATTACCTTAGATGTTCCATTAGCTTTTATTATTAATCCTATTGTTATTGCACCTAGTTGTGCGAATACGGTTGGTAGTATTTCTTTAAATGCTGCTGGTGGTATGTTACCATATACCTATACTTGGAGCAATGGTAGTACTGCCAATTCTTTAGAAGGAATAGGAACAGGTACTTATTCAGCGACTGTAGTCGATCAAAGAGGATGTAGTTTAACATTCACAGAGACTTTTTCTGACATAGCCCCATTAGATGGATCGTCTAGTACGATTAATCCTTCTTGTGCCGAGGGTACAGATGGGCAAATAATGGTAGAAGTTACTGGTGGAACGCAACCCTATTCTTATGAATGGCAGACAGGGGCAACGACTAAAAATCTAACAGGTGTCGGTGCAGGTCTTTATAATATGACGGTGACAGATGCCAATGGCTGTCAGTTTATTTTCACGGAAGGTTTATTACGTACAGGTCCAATTAGGATTAACGCTGCCCAACGAACGGATGCACTTTGTGAATCTGCAGACGGTACCTTATCTATTGACGTAGAAGGAGGTGCAGCACCTTATACCTATCGCTGGAATACAGGGGCGGCTAGTGCTAGTTTAACCAACTTAGTGGCAGGCAATTATGAGGTGACGGTAACAGATTCAAAAGGATGTACAGCAAATCAATTATTTGTGGTCTCTAGTGACTGTACTTGTCCATCACCGTTATACACTCAGATTATGGTCAACAATGCTAAGTGTGGTAATAGCAACGGTAGTATTATGATTATGGTAGATCAAATAGAACGATATACTTTTGATTGGGGGGCAGTTGGAACAATTGGTGCGGCAAATAATGAAAGAAGAAATTTACCAGCAGGAGAATATAATGTAAGAGTCACTTATGCAGGACAAGCAGCTTGTTCTGAAATAATTGCTGTAACAGTCGGTAATAGTGTTGCAGAAGAAGCTACTGTTGTTAGTAATATTCCTGCTGCATGTGACCAAAATAACGGACAAATAGAAATGGCTCCTACTACTTTTGTTTATCAATGGACTGACGGGGTATTGGGGTATAAGCGGACAAATTTAGCACCAGGGGTTTATACGGTTCAAATTCTAGATGAAAATGGTTGTAGTAGTTCTCAACAAATTTCTGTTACTCGTACAGCTTGTAATACATCGACAAATCCAACAACTGATCCAACATGTCTATTAACAGCTGCTTTGAATGTCACTAGTATGCCTACTTGTGATGATCTAAGTGCAGCTATTGAAGCAATAGCAATTGGAGGTCAGTCGCCTTATACTTACAAATGGAGTTTAAGCACTATCGGCAATATACAACATCCAAGAGGATTGTCTACAGGAGACTATACAGTAACAATTACGGATGCGAACAACTGTACTGCAACTGCAATGATTATTGTAACCGCTCCTGAATGTGGCGCACCAAATAATCCGATAATTCCAATGATACCAACAGCACCAATTATAGCAAATTGTGAGGTAACTATATCTCTATCTACAGTAAATGCAAAATGTGCTGATGAGCCATCTGGAACTGCTGGTGTTACAATCATTGATGGCAAAGCGCCCTATACTTATTTATGGAGCAATGGACAGACAACTTCGGAGGTGACAGGATTACTAGCAGGAGTACATAGTGTAACCGTAACAGATGCTAATGAATGTGTGGGGGTTGCAACAACAACTGTAACAGCACCTACCGCACTCAGTTTTACGCATGAGATTGTCGGTGGCGATTGTGATAGAGTAGAAGTTGCCTTTAGCGGTATGGGGGGAACCTCTGTATGGAAATGGATTTGCGATGGTCAAGAAGGGGCTATTAACGAAACTGTGCTATTAGCACCAGGTACTTATACCTGCTTTATTATGGATAACCAATGGTGTTCTTCTGAATCACAAGAAATCATTATTCCTGCGATTTCTCAAGATAATTGTAGCGGAAATGTTGTATCAGTAGATGGACAATTCCAATTCACAAAATTTGAAGGACAGAAACAAGGGGAAGCCGTAGCAGCTCTAGAATGGGTTACTAAAGATGAGGTACATCAAGGTAGTTTCTTAGTAGAGCATTCTACAGATGGTAGTCAATTTGAAGTGGTTGGTCTTGCCATTACAGCAATAGGTCCAACGACTATAGGTGGCTATAATCAATTGGTTCCTTTACCAAATTTTGGTTCTAATTATTTTAGAATCAAATATGTAGATGTACTTGGAAATACGACCACCTCAGATGTAATTGAACTTTTCAAGCGGTTACCAAGAACAGCAGATAAAGCAATTGTTTATCCGAATCCAATTGCAGAAGCATATACGATTGATTTCCTTCGACCAATAGAGGAAGAAAAAGAAATGATAATTACTAACAATTTGGGTAGCATTATTGATCGAATAATGATTCCTGCTGGCACAATAAAGTATTCTTTAGATGCGACTGAGTATAAGGCAGGCATTTATACGTTGATGGTGAGTAATCGTGGGGAGAAAAATACGACAATTCGATTTGTGAAGTTGGAGTTGTAGTAAAGAGTAGAGAAGCGAGAGCAGAGAACAGAGATTGTATTTTGTTTAAAAAATGAGAAAATTTCGACAAGATTATCCAGACAGTTGATATTAATTTTACCACAAATTTAGGAATGAAGAAGCTTGATAAAACTAAGCTGACAAAGCTAGGGTTGTATTTTACCACATAGGTACATAGGTCACATAGTAGGACGTATGCTATGTGACCTATGTACCTATGTGGTAAAATTGTCAACTACTTTTGTGGTTTAGATAAACTTGTCA
>CAKZUM010000748.1 GCA_937921525.1 uncultured Saprospiraceae bacterium | reverse complement strand
ATGTCAGAAAGCATAAACATTTCTTTACCAACCTACCAATTCTCTGTGGATGCCTACCATAGATTAGTAGAGGTCGGCATATTAAAAGAAGATGATAAAGTGGAGTTAATAGAAGGTCAAATTATTCAAATGACACCTATTAAAAGTCCTCATGCTGCATGTGTTGACAGATTAGGAGATCTCCTCAGAATTTTATTTATAAAAAAATCAATTGTCCGATCTCAAAATCCAATCACATTAGGAAAGCATTCAGAACCCGAACCTGATCTTGCAGTTGTTAAATACAAGGCAGATTATTATGAAAACGCCCATCCTACTCCTAAAGAAATTTACATAGCGATTGAGATTTCTCAAAGTACAGAGCAATATGATAGAACCATCAAGATACCTTTGTATGCTAAATATGGTATTCCAGAAGCTTGGCTTGTGAACCTAAATAAAAAAGAGATTGAAATATATCAGCAGCCAACACAAGAAGGATACAGTACCACCTCTATTTATGGTTTAACTGATACATTACAATCTACATTGTTAAAAGAAGCATTAGCTATCAAACAAGTTATCAAGTAAAAGCTTGTTCAATAAATTATATCAAAAATAAAACGACCGTTTTATATAAATTTAGTGGTCAACGATTTGTGAGTTTTGATACTTGATCTTGACACTTGCACTTTCTTACACAAACTTAGTAATCCCTGGCTGCGCCACTTCCGCCATTTTCCAATCCAAATCCCAGCTATACTCATCAATCTTTGGCCCCAATACTTCTTCGGAATTCAATGCCTGATCCCATGTTAAGCTTTCCCCTGTATACGCTACCATTCTGCCCCAAAGTGCTAGCATGGTACTATTAGCAGCTCGAACACCATCGTTGATTGGATTCCCTTTTCTAATAGAAGCAAACAGTTCATCATGCTCTGTTTGGTACATATTATTTTTGTCTTTCTTCTTAAATTCCTTCTCCCATTGCCAGTTCTTCTTGCCCATTATTTCGTGCTTGCTAAATACTTCCATATTTGCACGACCTTTATTCCCCATTGCTTCTATATGGTAGGCTCTGGCACAATCTTTTTGTTGTCTGGCAATATGAAATCCCTTTTCTCCATTGGCATATTCATAGATAATGGAAAAGTGGTCATAAACATTACCGTATTTTTCTTCCGTTCTACTTTGTCTACCGCCCGTACCCACTGCTCTTACAGGCAATACATCGCCCATTGCCCAAGACATTAAATCTAAACTATGAACCGCCTGCTCCATAATATGGTCGCCAGATAGCCAGTTATAGTATAACCAGTTTCTTAATTCTTTTTTGAATTTACCCCAGCTTGGCTTCGTTTCTTTCCACCATAAGGCCCCTGTGTTATAGGTCGTATACACCGTATGTATATCTCCAATCGCACCATCTAATAAACGATCATAAGTTGCTCTTTTTGGATAATCATACCGCCAGCAGAAACCAGACATAAATCCGAGATTCTTTTCTTTAGCTTTCTTTGCAGTAGCAATCACTCTGCGAATACCCGGTGCATCTACAGCAACTGGTTTTTCAAAGAACACATGCTTCCCTGCCTCTATACAAGCCTCTAAGTGAGCAGGTCGAAAACTAGGTGGCGTAGCTAAAATAACGACATCTACATCAGATTCTAATACCTTCTTGTAGCCATCAAATCCCATAAACTTATGGTCAGGTGCAATCTTTACTTTATCTGGATTTTCGTCCAATAAAGCATTATAAGCCGTTTCCATCCGATCTTCGAATACATCTGCCATAGCCGTTAGGACTACATTAGGGTCGGAATTAATGGCTTGATTAGCAGCCCCTGTTCCTCTACCTCCACATCCAATTAATCCGACTTTTAAGGTATCCGAATTGAAATTAAAGTTTGTATTATTTTTTCCTAAAACATTGAACGCCAGTGAACTACCTACAACCGTAGCACTTGTTGTTTTTAAAAATTTTCTTCTAGACGTATCTATTGTCTTTTTTTTCATATTTAGATAATTTGATTAGGCAATTAGAGACTATTTTGACTACTCTAAAAGTACTTTATTCACACAATTTACACAAAATCAGGAATTACTCTATATTTTTTTAAACAAACCTTATTTTTGGGTAAATTTCTATCGTAGCTCAAGCTTTTATTGTAGCTCAAGCTTCTAGCTTGAGTAGCTTTTATTGTAGCTCAAGCTTCTAGCTTGAGTAGCTTTTATTGTAGCTCAAGCTTCTAGCTTGAGTAGCTTCTCAAGCTTGAAGCTTGAGCTACGATAGTAGCTACGATAGAACAAAAACATATTACAATTTAATAATAAATGAACATACCTTTCATATCGGAAGAAATCATAGATCATTGCGCAGATAGATTGAGCGACACAGAGGAATACTATACAGACGCTGTTGAGAACATGAAGAACCAACAGCCTATTTTACTTTCTTATCTATTTTCGGAAAACTTCCAAATGTTGACGCAAGAGGAGCGAGATTATATGCTCTACTTAACGCTAGTTATTTGGGAATCAGTCCAACAAGTGCAGATTTCTTTAGGCGGAATAGAAACAGAAGACATTGAAGCAAAAGAAGAAAAGAACTGGCAAATATTGAATGATTCCAAGGCCAGAATGTTTAAAGAGCGATTGGATGGCTTTTTTCAAAACACAAAGCAAGAAGATTTGTTAGCCTTTGTAGAAGATGC
>CAKZUM010000747.1 GCA_937921525.1 uncultured Saprospiraceae bacterium | reverse complement strand
ACTTACATTCTTCTGCTTGTTATTTTTCCTTTCTACTGCGTTGAAAAGCCTCGTGATAGCTAGGCTATCCCTACGTTTTTCGCCTTGTAGAAAGAAAAAATAACAGCGCACAAAAACGCAATTTATTAATTCATCATTCCTTAGTTAAGAGTATGTCTAAATTTCTACTTCCTGATTATCAGTTTGTACAAATTTTAGACATACTCTAAGCATAAGATATAAAATACTAAAAGCGGCTTAACAATTGAATTTGTTAAGCCGCTTTTTACTACTTTATACTTTATAACTCATTTACTACCTACTCCACCAATCCTCGACCCTCCTTTTTAATCTTGCCTTCATTATTTAGCTTTTTAAATAGTCGATCTAAAATACCATTGATAAAATCTTTACTTTTATCTGTACTATATAGCTTCGCTATTTCTACATATTCATTTAAAGTAACCTTAGTAGGTATTGTTGGAAAGTTCATTAATTCGCTCAATGCCATCTTTAGAATAATCATATCAATAATAGCCACACGATCTGCATCCCAATTATTTAAGGCTGGTTCGATGGTGCCTAACAGGTCTTCGTTATTATTTAGCACATCTAAAAGTAAGACCTCCCCAAATTCTTTAATCGTTTCATAATTAGGGCGCATAGAATCTATGTAGTCTCCATCAAAAGGCATCGCCTTAATCGACTTTTTCATGGCACCAATGACCAACGATTTATCATCCCACCAATTGAGAAAATAATCGTCCATCAACTCGTTATAAATTTCTCCAGTAACAGCGTACTTAAACAAGAAAAGTAATAATTGTCGATGATCTTCTATTGTACAATTCGCATTATCTAAATAGGCTTTGTACTCAGGCGTCTTCAATAAGTCAGCATATAATAACCTAGTGTTATCATCATTCAGATAAGTTCTACTTTTTGTAGAATTTATCAAGCTATTCAATACCTCATTATCTAGTGTTGATTGAATTAACTCGTTATTATATAGTTTTGAACTAAATTTTTTATCTTCGTCAGACGGTAGGTGCTTGGACTTTCGATTCGTATCATCTTGAACAGCGTATTTCGTTGTCTCTCTAAGCTGCAAGAGATTAAAAATATAAAGCGCAAAAGATTGCTCAACATGTTGATGATACAAATTAACAGCAGATTGAGGACTGATGCCCTTATCTCGATTAGCAGCATATAATGTCTGCAATACTTTAATACGAATATTCCTTCTACTTAACATAGGCTCCTACTTCAAGGCGTTGATTGGGTAGATAAGATTAGAAAAAGGTTTATTTCTTTTTCTAACTTATGCAAATAAACCTCTTTTTATGTTACTCTACCACTATCTTACAAGTTTTTTAATGCTTTTTTAAATAGAAGAGAGAATAAGGGAAAGATTCAGGGGTATTTTTCGGGAAAATTTAAAACTAAAGAAAGAAACAAACAATCATTGGAAAAAATCACCTATCCACTTTTATGCTATGAATTGACGGAAGATGCCACGCTTGGTATCTTAGTGGGAACTACCTATCAACTAGTTGCTCCAGATGTAGCTCAACTCAAACAAGCATTCACCAAGCAGCTACAACAACAATATAAAAAACAGAACGACTACCCTTTTATAAATATCAAATCTCCGAAATTGAAAATTTTGGAGATTTCCATCCGACCTACTTATAGGACTAACAATAGTTCTTTTCCGCTTACTAGTACTTTAAATATTCCTACACCTTGTGTGTATGGCCCTTCCGAAGGGGGAGAATTCGAATGTCATTTGCCTTTATTAGATCAGCAATTTGTTTATTATGAATCTAAACAATTCAAAACCTTAGCGACCTATATAGCTACTTTGATTTTAAATAGTGAAACTCCTGAAAAATTACATCGGTATCTAGTGTACCAAAAACCTGTATTAGAAACAATCGAACTAAAAGTCAATGTAAATCGCTCTAAGAATTTTAATTGGGAATATAACAAAACCAATAACCTAAAAGTATTACCCAACTTAGCAGAAGAGTTTCCTTTCAATAAGTCCATACTAAGAAAATTGAGTGCTACCCCTGATATAGCTTGGGAACTGGAGAAAGAAGTTGAATTAATTGTGCAAAAAATAGTACAACAGTCTGCCAATATATTAGTAGTAGGAAAAAGAGGTGTAGGGAAAAGTACCGTACTAAAACAAGCTTTTAAAAAAATTGCCACACAGGTTAGAAAGAAACAATTGAATTATACCTTTTGGAATTTGATGGCACAAAGATTAACGGCAAGCACTAAATACCTCGGAGAGTGGCAGGAGAAATGTGAATTGCTAGTGGAAGAATTAAAATTAGTCAATGGGATTTTGTGGGTGCAAGACATTATTCAATTGATTCAAACTGGTGGTCAAGGTGCAGAGGATAGTGTGGCTGCTTTTTTATTGCCTTTTCTCCAACAAGGACAACTACAAATCATTGGAGAGTTAAGCATAGCGGAGTTGGACAGCTTGCGGCGTTTGTTACCAGGGTTTACAGACCTCTTCCAGATTGTAAATATAGTAGAATTATCAGAAGAAAAAACGCAAATCGTTCTGCAAAAGTTTTCAGAATTTAGTGCAAAAAATTTAAAAACAACGATTGACCAAGATGCTTTACAACTGAGTTATCGTTTATTAGCAAGATACTATCCTTATGAAAGTTTCCCAGGTAAAGCTATTAACTTTCTAGGCACTTGTATCACGGCTGCCAAGGCAAAAGAGTTAACAAATATAGACAAAGAACACTTACTTGAAATTTTTATTAACCAAACTGGTCTACCTGCACTATTTTTAAAAGATAATGTTTTACTGAATCAAGTAGAGTTAGAACAGCATTTCTCTAATAATATTATTGGCCAACCCAATGTTATTCATGCCTTAACGAATGTGGTGAAAATTTTCAAGGCTGGATTAAACAACCCCTATAAACCTATTCAAACCTTACTATTTACTGGCCCTACAGGGGTAGGAAAAACAGCGAGTGCCAAAGCCTTAGCAGAATACTTTTTTGGTAAGGGGCAAAAGAAATCACCTTTGATCAGAATTGACATGAGTGAGTTTCAGCACCCTGGAATGATTTATAGATTTATTGGGTCCAATAGAGAAGTAGGCAAATTGGTACAGGCAGTCAGAGAAAAACCTTTCTCTGTTTTACTGTTAGATGAAGCAGAAAAAGCAGACCCTTCTATATTTGATGCCCTGTTATCTATTCTAGATGAGGGTATGCTCACAGATGCCTATGGACGAGTCACTAGTTTTAGAAATACGATTATCATCTTAACGACCAATATCGGAGCCAACAATCGAACCTCCATTGGTTTCAGTAGTAAGGAATCAGAAGATCAAAAATACCTATCTGAACTAGGTAAATTTTTTCGACCAGAATTTATTAATCGACTAGATAGCATTCTAGTATTTCATTCACTCGACAAAGCGTCTATTAAGGAGATTTGTCAAAAAGAATTAAAAGAATTAAATCAAAGAGAAGGGTTTATCAAAAGAGGCATACGACTGGCATATGACTCGAGCCTAATAGATTTTTTGGGTGAAGTTGGTTTTGATAAACGATATGGAGCAAGACCATTACAACGTGCGATTAATACACAAATAATCAATCCTATGGCGAACTGGTTATTAGATCATCCTCGCTTAAAAAATACGACCCTTCATTTATCTTATAAGCAAAGATTAATTATTGAGGAGGAAGGATAGTTTAGACTTGGGAAGTTTTAAAAACTTACCAAGTCTTTAATGGGAAGTTTTAGAAACTCTAGACTTGGGAAGTTTTAAAAACTTACCAAGTCTTTAATGGGAAGTTTTAGAAACTCCAGACTTGGGAAGTTTTAAAAACTTACCAAGTCTTGTAAAAAAAGAAAGAGCCATTCTAACACATAGAACAGCTCTTTCAAAATATTTGATGACCTAATAATTATCTTGATTTAATAATTCTCATTTAACGGTGTTGTTTAACGAAACGATCTAAAATTAGAGATTCCTCTCCGTTGTGAAATTCAATAGAGAAAATACCACTTGGTAAATTCTTCACATCCAAATCTACTTTATTCCATCCACGATGAACTTCAACGGTACGTCTATTCACTTCTTTGCCATTCATATCAAGAATAACAAAATCACCAGCAGTAGTTGCTTGTTCCCAAACAAGATCAATGAAGACCTCATTTACTGCAGGATTTGGATAAACTTTAGGTTCAGTACTAATCGGTGATTTCGTAGTAGTTTGTAAATTCAATGCTGTTTGACAAGGAATCGCTTGCTTAGTAAAATTACCTTTGTAAGCTTCTCCTTTAGCACCGAAAACGGTAATAGAATTTCCGACATTCGCTCTCTTAGAATTCGGCGATTTAAACGGATCGTTATTGGACATTAGCTCCACACTTCCTTGGCAGCTATCTGCATTCTTAAAAGTAAACAAAGGTACTGCTACTCCTTTCTTATAATTTATTTTTTTGGTTCCCATAGAGGCTAAACCAAAAGAAAGATAATCATATTCAGGAGCTTCAGCCGGTGAAGTACTTTTAGAATTATACTCCCAATTTACATCAGTTTGCAAACTCTTTAAATCCTTTACTTCAAAAGAATTAGTAGGCACTTTGATAGTGACCTGAGCGGTGCTTGTGATATTCATTGGGGCACCCCAATCTTGATCAGGAATCAGAGATACTTGAAAAGTTTCTCCATCGTTCATTTTCTCTATCTTAAATTGCACTTGTCCATATACCCCAATAGAAGATAATACCAATACTAAAAAGGTAGTTAAATAATAATACATAGGTGATTTATTAAATTGTGTGTTGTTCGATTACAAATGAAATAAGTGCAAAACCAATGTAAGAGACTATACCGTCAACTAGACTACTAGAGGTAATCTTATTGAAAGCCATTAGTATTTAAGCTCAAATTACCATAGGGAGTAATAAGGTCTTGAAACTAATTAAAGACTCTAAATGTCTTACGCTTAATTTAAGTTTAAAAAGTAGTTTTTGATAAAATAATAATAGAGTACATGGAAAAATAATTAGGAGGAAAGTTGCAGCTATTGGTAATACTCATTCTAAAATGAAGGATTCAGATTAGATGTACGAATATACCTGCCTAGCTTAAAGAGGAGGTAATGCTAGATGTCTTTGCATCCTAGCATTAAAAAGAAGTTGTAAAAATTTTTGTGTTAAAAATTTAGATGGGTAGGCAATATAGGGTTGTCTCCACATCCGTTTAGTTTAGCCTTGATAATTAATTAGGTCGTCGAAAAAGATCTTAATGACTATTTGTTTAGTTCATTTATATAAAGGCATAAATAGTGCCTATTTGTTGTTTTCAAGAAGTTTGTTTTTAATATAATTTTTAAACATAAATCTATATTTTAATGTATTTATCATAGAAGTTGTTTAAGAATGACTGATACCTTTTCATAGAACCCAAGTATCAGCCACTTTCTAAGTGTCTGCTACTAAGAGTCCGTTTCTTAACCTGACGGCTATGGTTTGTAACCTCGACGATATCTTATACTGTATTTGTTAAAGAATCTAAAAGTCCACAGTAGCAATACCAAAATTAAGACTTTCATCAATAGCATAGCGGTAGCCCTCCATTTTATTTCTCAA
>CAKZUM010000746.1 GCA_937921525.1 uncultured Saprospiraceae bacterium | reverse complement strand
ATAGAAGTTGTTTAAAAATGTATAACTAATTTATTTGCAAGTCATTGATCGCCAATGACTTCGCCTTTTTAAATTCCCGTAGCTAAGGCTACGAAAATTTAAAAAGACTGTGTCCTGGCAATCAAGCACTTACAACTAATTTCAGTCTACATTCTTAAACAACTTCATAGAAGTTGTTTAAAAATGTATTGTATTAAGGATTATTTAGTGATTCATTTCTAACATCCTTTGTCTCTTTAAGCGGTTTTTTTTTCTAGAATAACTATTAGAAAAGCTTTTCCAACGCATATCTAGTACACCAAAAATAGCTTCTTTTATAATACCTTTTGACATTTTTGAAATGCCTATTATTCTATCAGTAAATGTGATTGGTACCTCCGTTAATTTAAATCCTAAGGTACGGGCAGCATATTTCATCTCTATTTGGAAAGCATATCCGATAAATCGGATAGCATCTAAGTCAAGTGCTTCCAACACTTCCCGTTTATAACAGACAAAGCCTGCTGTTGGGTCATTGATGGGCATCCAAGTAACCATTTTTACATACCAAGATGCACCATAAGATAATATCAATCTATCCCATGGCCAGTTGACACATTTTCCACCCTTCACGTATCTGGAGCCTACTGCTACATCCATATTCTTGTCGATGCAAGCTGCTCTTAAACGTACTAAGTCTTTAGGATTGTGAGAAAAGTCGGCATCCATTTCACAGATAAAATCATAGCGTCTTTTCAGTGCCCATTTGAATCCTCTGATATAGGCAGTACCTAAACCTAACTTCCCTTTTCGCTCAACGATATGTAACGAATCTGGATAAGTTTCCATCATAGACTTAACGATTCGACCCGTTCCATCTGGGGAGCCATCATCTACAATTAATACATGAAAAGGTACAGGGAGGTCAAATACGGCTTGTATAATTTCCGTAATGTTTTCTTTCTCGTTGTAGGTTGGAATGATTACTAGATTGTTAGACAAAGCTGAGAATTTTAGTGTTAGTGTTAATGTTTTTCTTTCTCGTATATTGTCTGATAGCACTTTTTCAAGATGGGACAGTATACTTAAATCGGGAACTTAATCTATATCAATATACAAAAATACCACCAAAAATGGCATTATAGGTCTAATAATTGGTTAATGAATGGTTATTTAAACGGGCAAATGTATGATTTATTTCATTTTTTTTATTCCTATCCAACCTTTTCTTAATGTTTAACGGTCTCTAAGAATGTAGCTATAGACGCTTTTATAACATGAAAAAGAGTAGACAGTTTATCTGTTTTCCGACAATTATTCAGAATTAAGTCTGAAGTTGTTTAAGAATGTAGACTGAAATTAGCCCCACGAACAAGTCTTCCGATTAAGAGTATGTCTAAAAAGATATTTCACAGTAAGCGACACTTGCAGGACTAATCCACTTAGGACCTTCCTTCAATAATCGAATAGCTTCTTGGTCATAGTCAGGATGAAGACTCTTCGTTATTTCAACATCCTTGACCGTTCCATCTTGTTCAAGTGAAAAAACTAGAAAGACAGTACCCTTTATACTAGTTGTTTCAGGATAACGTTTATTAGCTTTAAGGTACATTAGAAAATCTTCCATTCCACCAACAGGAAATACCTTAGTCGTAGGAGTCTCAATTGCTCTTCTTTTCATTGTCACAGGCATTTCACGTTCAGCAACTGCGCTAATTACGCCCATGTCCGTAGGAGTAGATGTCACATCCATTGGTTCCTCTGACATAACAGTTGGTGCTGCATTAGCAGCAATTACTTCCTCCATTTGCACAACTCCATCAGCTTCTTTTTCTTCCTCTATTGAGAAAACTTTGGAAGAGGCTACTTCCATTGTAATATTGGAAGCCTCTGTAACTACTTCCAATGGTTTCTGAGTATTAGTAATAGTTGACACATCCTCTTGTAGATCATTTGACAAAACAGTTTTTGGTAACTCTTTTTGTGTGATAGCTACATCTTCCGTATATGTATTCAAAGGTTCTTTTTCTTGTGGAGTCTTAAATTCTTTAGGTAAGGTTTTCTTTTCTTCTGTTTTCTTTTCTTCTGCTATGTTGTCGGTAATGGCAGCTACTGTATTTGGAATGGATACTTCCTCCTTACTTTCCGTTGTGTTAATTTCTTGTAATGGACTAGCGGTAGGGGAGACGGATTTTGTTTGCCTTTCTGCAATAGGCGCTGGCTTAAAGTTATCTTGTATATTCCACCAAATACCTACCGATAATAAAAGAATAGCAGCCGCAGCGATTGCCCTTACAGGAAAGCTTGTTCGTTTCTTCTTTTTACTAATACGTTCTTGAAGTCGTTGCTCTAATATTTTTATACTTTCTGAATGATCTGCATTAGGCAAGGTATCCAAGCCAGTCAGTGCATCTTCCAAAAAGCTATCTTTTTTGGCTTCCTTCCTTAATAGCTTTTCTTCTTTCCAATTAATGGAACCATCCAGCCATTTTTTTAATAATTCCATCATGCGTTATTTTTTTTATAAACCTTCCATACATATTTTAAGATTTCGGCGGCCATTCTGAATAGCAGATCTAATCTTTCCGAGTGGCTGGTTTTTTGTGGCGGCTATTTCTTTGTAGGATTTGTTTTGATAATAAAATAATTGAATCGCTTCTAACTGTTGCAATTCTAGTTGCTTCAAGCAATTACTTAATTTCTTTTCTGACTCTTCTGTTGGGGATTCTTCAAAAGGATGCACAAAAGGCTCATTTTGCATAAGCTCTTGGTCATAAGAAACTGTTAAACTTTTTTTCTGTTTTCGAAGGATTTCTAAACAATGATTTTTCACGACTACATGCAGCCAACTTTTGAAGTTTGTAATATCATGTTCCCGTACTTTTTTTATTAACTTTTCAAACACGCTCATATAGGCATCCTCCGCATCTTGGCTATTTTTTAAATACTTTAAACAAACACCATAAATAAGGCTAGTATATCGTTTGTATACCTGTGCTAAATACAGCATCTCCCCATCTTTTTTATATCGTAGAATCAATTCTTGATCCGTAAGATTTTGTTTGTCTTGTTTTGATATTCGTAGCATTCTTGATTTTAGCTAAAATTTAACATTCCCATTTTTGTTAATATGATTAGAGTGATAACAATGTTTAATATGCTGATTAACAGAAAATTATGATTTTATTTAAAAGAATATGTAATTGTTAAATTATTAAATATTACAGAATATAAGATAGTAATAGTTTCATTTGATTGTAGATTAACTTATATTTGCTTTATTCTATTACCTACCATATACACAAATTTTTTCTTAGAGAATTTTAAGCAAATTAATATCCTTTCCCAAAATTCCGATCAAGTCTTTTACTATAAAAACATTTCTTACTCCATAAAAAAGTAATCTACATTTAATGTAGATCTAATCAAGATATTTAAGTTTTTCGAGACTTAAACTAGTCTAATACTGTCCATATTTTTTTTAAATATCACATTAAAGGTAACCCTTTTTTGTGTTTGTTTTTGATCAAAAACAAACACTAGCTCAATGGTTTCACTTTTAGAAGATATAATTTTTTTTTTAAGTGATTTTTGAGGGTATGCTATTATCCGACAAAACACTTAAAGATAATGATATTTTTCTCAATCAAACATTTTACGAACATGAAGAAACCTATACTGTTTCTTGTTTTATTTTCTTTATTAATTTCTATGCTCCCCTTTTCTATGAATGGGAATAATAGAATTTCAGAATTAATAAAGACTGAACACACTACTTTTGAAGGGGATATTGAGTACAATAATTCAATAGCATTTAACACAAATGCAGCAAAGGATTGTGAGCTTACCGCAGCAATTACTGTTGCCCATGCAACAGTTTGTACGGGCAAAGCTACTGCTAACGTTCTAATTGCAAATGGTACCCCAACCTATGAAATATCACTTTATAGTGATACCACTTTAACAAATCTAGTTTTAGAAGACTGGATTGTTGTTAATAATTTCAACCTTATAGACTTGACACCAGGGATTTATAGCCTTGTTATAACAGATAGCAAAGGTTGTGAAGTTGTGGAACAATTTACAGTTGCTAACCTAGATTTTACTTTGGAAGTAACGCAAGCATCTTGTAGTTCCCTTGGATCAGCTTGGGTAACGGTATTGAATGGAGACCCGTCATATAAGTTACATATATGGGGGGATAACGATGTAGATAAGGAATATTGGGTGAATAACAGTAGTTTTCAAATTACAGATATTCAACCAGGGACGTACAATCTAAAGATTCTTGATGCGAACGGCTGTGAGCAATTGCAGACCTTTACTGTTACTAGTACAGCAGGTGACATGGATTTCGCTGTGGAAGTTTCAGCAGCAGCATGTGGTGCTACTGGTTCAGCATGGGTGACGGTAACAAATGGCGCACCATCTTATAAGTTACATATTTGGGGCGAAGGAGTAGACAAAGAATACTGGGTAAATAATAGTAGTTTCCAAATCACGGATATACAACCAGGCACTTATAATATTAAGATTGTTGATGCGAACGGTTGCGAGCAACTAAAAACGTTTACCGTAACAGGTGCAGGTAGTAATTTAGATTTTGCGATAGAAGTAACGGCAGCAGCATGTGGTGCTACTGGTTCGGCATGGGTGACTGTTTCCAATGGTGCACCATCTTATAAAGTGCATATTTGGGGCGATAACAATGTAGATAAAGACTACTGGGTGAATAGTAATAGTTTCCAGATTTCGGATATACAACCGGGCACTTATAATATCAAGATTGTTGATGCAAATGGCTGTGAGCAATTAAAAACGTTTACCGTAACAGGCGCAGGTAGTAATTTAGATTTTGCGATAGAAGTAACGGCAGCAGCATGTGGTGCTACAGGTTCGGCATGGGTGACTGTTTCCAATGGTGTACCATCTTATAAGGTGCATATTTGGGGCGAAGGAGTAGACAAAGAATACTGGGTAAATAACAGTAGTTTCCAAATCACGGATATACAACCGGGCACTTATAATATTAAGATTGTTGATGCGAACGGTTGCGAGCAACTAAAAACGTTTACCGTAACAGGTGCAGGTAGTAATTTAGATTTTGCGATAGAAGTAACGGCAGCAGCATGTGGTGCTACTGGTTCGGCATGGGT
>CAKZUM010000745.1 GCA_937921525.1 uncultured Saprospiraceae bacterium | reverse complement strand
TTTCCGAGAGCAATCGCTATATATGATCGAATTTATGCAAATTACCCAGATTTTGAAAAAGCACCACAAGCTTTATTTTTAAAGGCATTTACCTACGATAATGATCTAAAGGATTTTGAAAAAGCAAAATTATACTACACGGAATTTCTAGCTAAATATCCTAATGATGATTTTGCAGATGATACCGAATTTTTATTAGGTAATCTTGGAAAGAATGATGAGGAGATTATTCAGAGTTTTAATCAGAAAAAGGAGTAAAAGTAAGGATGATGTGAGGTCTTTTTCCCTAAATGTTCACAGTATCCGTGACTAATAAATCCGTGACTAACTACTTTATAGTCACGGATTTATTAGTCACGGATTTTCTTCCATACAAATTAAAATAATACCCACAGTTTTCAACGTAGTGCCTTTTGTCGTTTAACTCAGAAATTGCTTAAACTTGACTGTTACGTAAGACATACTATCCAACAGTATTAATTAGACTAACTACTTAGGTACAATCACCAATCCATTACTATAAACTGATTGCAGCTCATCAAAAATTTGAATCTGATATTGACCTGGGACTAAATTTAAATTATTGAAATCTACCCAATTAGTGACATCGTCCATCGCTTTGATAAGTAAGGTTCTACCACTTGAGTCGATCAATTGTAGTTTATAATTTTTTTCTGATTCCCAATTATTGAAAGAGACATTAATCCCATACTTAGCAGGATTGGGATAGACTACGACATCGGTGTTATTATGATACGCAGAAGCTTGAGTTAATACTAATTCTTCTAATACATCTTTGGATGCATCTGATGTTTTAGGAGCAACAACCGTACAGCCATTCGCACAATTCCTATCAACTTCTTGCCAGATCCCATTTCCAAGAGAGACTAATTTTAAGGTACTAAATTCTTCCGCAGCATAATCCGTAGCCCCTAATAATTTTAAGCTATTTACATCATGCGTAACGCGCAAACCCGCACTTTCAAAAAGCAAAGTAATCAGCGTGCCTTGTGGGAAGATGTCGGTATTTAAATTGATACTATTAATGGTATTAGTGCCACTAATTTGATACACATTGGCGTCTGCTGTTAATTGTAATTGGTTGTTATCAGGGGCAGCCACATTCATCATCGCTGTGGACAAAGTGCCCGTCATAATACCACCTGCCGAAGTAATAGGCCCAGCTTCTAAAGCAGGTTTTTCCCCTCTGTTAAAAACAAAGGAAGGTGTAGTAATATAAAATTCAGCATCCGTTGCTCCACCCGTATTATCAAGAATAAACTGAGGATCGAGCTGACAAGGATCAGCGGTACCAATCTCTGCTAACTTGCCTACAAAATGCCAATTCGTATCATTAGGATGTGCGGTACTACTAGTTACACCGCTGCCACAGGGATTGAAGGTAGCCGTAACTCTTGCGCCATCAGTAGAAGATTGTACCATAGCACCAAATAAGCATTCTTTATTTTGGAACACATCGGTAAAATAGTATCCTACTGGTTGAAGTCTAGCTTTTGTGCCTTTAGCGACACTTACTTTTAGAACATTGTGATTGTCCTTCCAGTGGGCCGTTTCCATCTCAATATTTGCGGGTGACGTAAAACCTGAACTGGTAGCAAATTCCCAAAAGGGTAGGGTATTATTTGACAAGCCTTTAAAACCTGCATTCTGGAATAAATTATTACCTGAAGGTCGCACACTAATATTCTCTGTACTACCTACATCAATATAGTTACTGCCTAAATCTACGATTCTACCTTTTCCTGCCGCACCATGTAAGTAGCTACCTCTAGTATTGTCTTCTAGATGAATTAACACAGTCTCTGCTGCACAGCTTGCGTCTGCCGAACGAACATCCAAGCCGTACATATTTACTGAACCGTCGGTATCTAAAATAATATGTCCAACGCTTGGACAATCGGCGTTCATAGATACACTATACCAATCGGTTGTAGATAAGGGCCCTTCTACTAATAGGCCACTTTCAAATCCAGTACCTGCAATAGAAATAGACCGAAAAGTAACCAGATTTATAAAAGAACCATCATCCGCTATTTCAAGATGAATTCCCTTTTTTGCATCTCGGATGTATATATTCTCAAAAGAAGACCAAGCAATTCCAGTTGTATTTAATGACTCTAATTTGATACTAGTTCCATTGATGAAATTTAGGATAAACAAATCATGAAAAGATGCACCAACAACGAATCGAGTATTAGTAGAAGAAAGATTCAGTCCGCCTGCTGCCATTCCTGTAGCATCCATGATCGTCAAATTATGACAGCCTCCAAATTCTCCTGAAAATTCTAAGGCATACATATTTGTTCCATGAAAACTAATTCTGCTGCCGGATGTATTGGCAACGGCTAAACTATTTCCTAAACTTTGTCCTCTTAATTGAACGCCACCAGGTACACTTATTGTGCTCGTGATTTTATAATTGCCGACAGGGATATGAACTGTTCCGCCTTGGGCCGCGGCACTAGCTATGGCATCATTAAACGCATTGGTGTCATCCGTCGTTCCATCGCCTTTGGCACCAAAGTCAGTCACGAAAATTTGCTTCCTATCCACATCATTTGGTGCTGTCCAAGAAGCTACTCCATTGGCATCTGATTGTAGGATATAACCAGCTTGTGCGCCTTCTGTTATTTTGATGGTTCCTTCAATTTCTACATTTTGTGCCAATACGATTTGAACCATTAAAAGGAATGGGATATAGATTAATTTTTTCATTATTTTAATTTCTGAATGGTTAACATTTGGTTTATTTAAAACTGATTTTTATTCTTATAAATTTCTTCCTATTTCTCGCCAAACTCCATCATCAAGTGCCAGTAGGCTTAGACTACTACCTGCCGTAGAAGTATAATTACCAGATGCGGTCAAATTAATGTACGCCCAGTTTCTAACAACTACACCAGGACTTTCAAATACGAGCGTAATAATCGTTCCTTTCGGAAATCGGTATCCTAAGGAAGTACTATTATTCAAACGATGAATAGCAGTAGTGCCAGTTAATAAAAAGGTATTGCCATCAGGAGGTAAGGTGAATTCAGAAGTGCTATTCACGACTATAGGTAAAGTAGTCATACCTGTGGTTAAGGTTCCGTCCATAATACCGCCTACACTCAAAAGAGGTTTAGCAGCAAGAGAAGGTCGAGCATTACCAAAAACAAATGCAGGACAAGTAATGGAAACTATGCTTGCTGAATTCCCAGTATTATCAAAAACAAAACGAGGGGCTAGGTCACAAATAGTACTATTGATACCCGTGGGTAAGCTTATGTATTGCCATTGATTATCTCCCGTATGAAAAGAAGCATTAATGGGGGTACAAGTATTGGTGGAGGCCTGATAGCTATTAATTTGACTAAAAGCAATGTTGGCAGTATTGGTTTTTATATACGCACCAAATCCACCAAATTGATGATTCATAGCTTTTGGCATAGCTGATAAAGTAGGGGATAGGCTAACAATTTCACCTGCTGGAATAGTCATGGTAAGCACCTGATTGTCTTTTTCAAAAACAGGATCGGATAGGGTTATATTACTGACGTTGCCCGTCAAATCCCAATGTGGAATAGCATTATTTAGCACCCCTCGAAAAGCACTATTCTGAAATTCATTATACCCAGAAGGTCGCCTTCCAATATTAGCACCAGTAACATCTAAGTGATTGGCCCCTTCATCAATAACTCTTCCGTCTCCTGTTAAACCTTGAATGTACGACCCAGTTGTATTTGGAAAGCAATGGATAATAGGAATAGCTGATTCATCACAAGTGCCATGTGGATCGGTTGATTCTGTTCTAAATCCATAAGCATTAATATTACCACTCTCTATGACCAAGTGACCAAAACTACCACATCCTGATCCTTCAAAGGTGGTGCCATACACATTAATATTTGTTCCGCCTTGGTTTCTAAAACTGTATTTGAAGCCACCACCAATTTTTCCATTTAATAAGGTAATATGCTCAATAGTGGAACCCGTAGATTCATCAATATGCATTCCTGTCTCTGGAAAACGGAGGAGCACATCTTCTATCATTACATGCGAAATAGTACTGTTATTAATAGCTTGAATTAGAATCGAAGTACCTATTTCAAACCCATAAATCGTTAAATTGGCGAAGCGATTATAGCCTGTGCTAAAGGTACCATCATCTGCCACTAATTTGATACATCCTTTATCTGTGGCTGGACTAGCTCCTATCCGATAAAAGAATAAATCTTGCGCCCCTGAAAAAAAACCGCTAAACGATACTACGAAATCCTCTCCTACAGACATAATAGTACTTCCTTTAAAAGGAGTAGTGCGCGTGCGATGATAAGCTTCACTTTCTGATTCACCTTGGAGTACTACTCCTCCTGGGACGTTTATAGTCTGACTAATTATAAAATTACCTGGAGGAATGTAGACTGTTCCACCACCTAGACTAGCTGCATGGTCTATGGCATTTTGAAAAGCAGTAGTATTATCCGTTTGGGAATCTCCAACTGCTCCGAAATCAGTAACATCTATAATTTGTCTTTGTTGATTGGCGGGTTTTACCCAACT
>CAKZUM010000744.1 GCA_937921525.1 uncultured Saprospiraceae bacterium | reverse complement strand
GTATCTATATGATAATCTGTCTCTTCAATATGCCAGTGTTGAGCAGGTTTATTTTTTCTTAAAAACTGCTTTATTTTTTTTGAAATAAAATTCCCTCCAATCGTGATTAAAAGTTCTGGTTGAAATTGTTCAATCTCTTCTTCCTGAATCGTTGTAAGAATAGGGTCAATTTGATGAATAAAATTTGAACCGATTAGATTTGAAGTCGTTTCTGCCAATACAATTACAGTCGTATCTTGTGCTATTTCATTTAGCAATTGCTTCAAGATTTTCTGCTTTGGTAATAGGCCACAAAGAATCATTTTTTTCTTAGCAGTCGACCATTCTTTCTGTAATTCGACTAAGCTATCAGTGGGCAGACTTTTTTCAATGATACTAGTACTAGCAACCTTAGGCAAGGCTTGAGCGGTGTAATCCGCCTGCCCATACAAAGGTTCTCGAAAAGGAATATTGATATGTACAGGTCCACCGCCATTTACGAAGGTCTGATCAATCGCTTCTGAGATCATACGATTGGCACTCCATCTATTATCTTCGTCTTCACCATCTTCTGGTAAGTGATAACTTTTTTTTACATAATTGGCAAATACATTCCGCTGATTAATAGACTGTCCCTCGCCTTGATGAATCCATTCTTCAGGACGATCTGCTGTAACAATTAATAGGGGGATTTTCTGATAAAAAGCTTCGGCTATAGCTGGGGCGAAATTAAGTGCAGCGGTGCCTGAGGTACAGGTAATGATAACAGGTTTGCGCGTTTGTTGGGCTATGCCTAAAGCGAAATAGCCCGCCACTCGTTCGTCTGGTATGCTCAAGCATTTAAAATAACCAGATTCGTTGAAAGAAATAATGAGGGGTGCATCTCTGGAACCGGGAGAAAGAATGACGTGTTCTATGCCTTTAGCAGCACATATTTCTATTAAATTTCTTACTATGGGCTTGTTGGATAGCATGAGTGGAGATTGGATTGGAAAAGAAGTCAAGGTTGTTCAGAAGTCAGAAGTCAGATCGTTCTAGTTAGCTAACGCTAACGGAACTGTTATGAATCTGACACCAAGGTATCTAATCAATAAACTTGATCCTTAACTTGAAATCTTTGCATAATCGATGGTTTAAGTTTGTAACTTAAACCTTATATCAAGCCTACTAAAATAATTAGAAACAGTAAAATTAAAGCATTTCTTAGATTCAAAAAATAACACTTCCTTTGAATAAAATTTTAGGCAAATTGTATCACTTCAATGCTCTTGATAGTTAGTGGTAACTTTAGTTTTAGGAATTAATTAATAAGAGGTTTAAGTTGCAAACTTAAACCATCGACCCTACAAGGACCATAAGTTATGGAAATATCAAAGTATATCTTTTTGTCCAAAAAAATAAGAGTTATTGTAACTTGTTTATCAAACTATGGTTATGTACATAAATATGCTTTATCAAACAGCGGTCCGACTTCTGCTAAACAGCATACTGTTCCGAAAGGTAAACTTTTTCGATTACATTAGAGAGGGTTCTGGCCTTCATTTCTGTTTCTAGCCATTCTTTGTGAGGATCTGAATCGGGGAGGATACCACCACCTAGGTACAAGGCAAATTTATTTTTACATACCTGCATACACCGAAGATTAACAAATAGATTGGTGGTCTCCTCTATATTAACAGGCCCTAGAAATCCGCAATAGTAGGCTCTATCGTGTAATTCGTGGGCTAATATAAATTCCTTAGCTCGTTCCTTGGGCATACCACATATAGCTGGACTAGGATGCAAATCTGCGACTAAGTAGTAGACTTGACCTTGTGGATCGAATTGGAAATTGGTACAGAGGTGTAATACATTACCTGCCCTTACGGTATGGCAAGGCGATTTTGTGTAGGGTATATTTCTATTCCTTAATATATTCTGAAAATATCTTTCTACAATGGCTTGTTCTTCTATCTCTTTCTCTCCCCAAGCTACCTTGTCTAAAGGAATACCCAGGTCTCTTTGCGTACCTGCCAACGCCATTGTCTCGCCCTTGCCGTTTTGGCAAAATAACTGCTCAGGTGTGGCCCCTATCCAACAGCCAATACCGGTAATGTTTATTAAATAAACAAAAGCGGTAGGATGCGCTGCTTTCAATGCCTCAAATAAGTGAAATAAATTGCCTGCCTGTATATCAATGACCTTTATTCTTGATAAAATTAATTTTTGAAAATCATTCTTAGTCGCTTCTATAAAATCGGTAATTTCTTCGAGATAAAGTTCTTCTGTAGTCGCTACTACCTCTTTTTCGTGGGTAGACTGAAAATTAATAGTCGCATTGCGAATTTGATAATCTCCTCTAATAAATACTGCAGGATGTCGGTCAGATTCTTGGAAAGGATGAAAAGCAAAGCCCTTCTGGTGAAAAGAGTGAGGAGTCAGTGACTCATAAGCACCATCTTTCTGTTTAACCAAGAAGTGGTCCTTCGCTTTTGGTAAGCGATACAAGGCGAAGGTGTCTTGATTATTTAATGAAATTTGGTAACTCAATATTAAATTGTTTAGTTAGCTATTCATACAAATATACAAACTTTCAATTTTTTCTGAAAGTTTTATAACAACTATTTTTAAGACAATTCAAGTAGGGCTTTTGTTCGATTCCTCTGAATTTTTCCTGTCGGTGTTTCTGCAAAGTTAGTAACAAAATAGATCCTTTTCGGAAATTCGTATTTAGACAAAAAAACCTTCATTTTTAACTGAAAATCAGCTATTTGTAACTTGCCCCATGATTTATCCTCTATAATTAGAATGACTTTTTGTCCCAATTTTTCATCTGGCAAATAGCTGATAAAGAAACGTACTTTAACAATTTTTTCTAGTTTTTTCTCTATTTGCTCTGGAAATACTTTGACTCCGCCTGAATTAATAACATTATCAAACCGACCTAGCCATTTAAATTTATTCTTACCTAATTGGACAATATCATTGGTGACTACTTGTTCTACCGCTACATTTGGCGCATCAATCACAAGACAATCTCGCTGATCTAAAGACAATTGAATAGCAGGTAATGCTTCAAAATAGTCGGATTGCCCTACCCCATTCAATTTTTGAATAGCAATATGAGTGATGGTTTCTGTCATACCATAGGTCGCATAGCACTGAGTTGATAACTGCTGTAATTCCTTGTACAAAGCTCGCCCGACTTTCCCTCCTCCAATAATTAATTGTTTTATCTGATCTAATTGCTTTGGAGATTCTTCCAGTACTTTTGTTACTTGCATAGGCACCATTGCAGCGAATGTAAACTGTTCCTTATTATTGCTCAATGGATTACCTGCTGGAGCAACTAAGTGCAAATCTAAGCCCCACACAAATGCCCTAACCACCATCATCTTACCTGCAATATAATCACAAGGTAAGCACAATAAAGCTTTTTGTCCTGCTGAGAAATTGAAATACCGTCCTGTCATTTGAGCACTATTAATCATCCGTGCTTTTTCTAATCGAATCAGTTTGGGTGTGCCTGTAGAGCCAGAAGTTTGTACTTCTATATACTCCTTTTCTGATAACCAGTCCTTAATAAATTGATAACAACTTTTTTTCCAAGCAGGAAAGATTGTAGTAGTTTGTAGTAGTTCAACTAAGGCAGATTTATCATAAGTTTGACCATTGATAGTCAATGTAGTGTAGGGCACTTTATTCATATTTCTTATCATAATGCTGCATTGCATTGAACCAAACGGCTCTCGACATTCGGAACAACCACACAAAGAAAATAGCCGAAATAACAACGAGTAAAATCATCGCTTGATTGACCGTCCATTCTAAAGCAATGATAAAAGTGCCTCCAAAAATCACACAAAAAAAGCCCCAAAAAATATACGACACAAACATTGCCCCATAGTAAAAACCCGGCTCTGGCATATAATTTAGACCACAATTTGGGCACCGATCGGGCATTCCTGCTATGTCTTGAAAAGACCAAGTGCTTGTATGAAATAAATCCCCTTCATGACATCTTGGACATTTCAAATTGAGTATACTGAATAACTTATTTCCTTTTTTAAATAATCCCATTTAGTTTATTTTAGAGATGCGAAGGATCTAGGAGAATTGAACACTGAGACACTGAGAAAATCATAACTAGTAGTAAGTCAAGTTATATCTGACTAGTTACAATATAGTTCAGAAAACCTATTTAGACTTTATGCAATACTAAGATTATTCCTGCTTTCTGAACTTTTCCTATTTCGCTCCCCCTTGGGGCAATGTCATTGAAATAAGAAAACTGCTGATTATTTCAGGTCTACGTTAGGAACCCACCCCGACCCTCCCTTAAAAAGGGAGGGAGGCATCTTCGGTGGAAAAACTCGTTTTGGAGGAAGAATACAAACGAAATACTCA
>CAKZUM010000743.1 GCA_937921525.1 uncultured Saprospiraceae bacterium | reverse complement strand
TGGGCTTCTTTGACCGATAAACTATGCTCAAACGCATAATCTATAGCTTGTTGAAGGCTCAACTTCGTTTGTGTATGCCCCACTACTATATAGGTGAGGAATACTAACAATGAGAGTGATTTCTTAAGTAAAGACATTAATAATTATTTCAGTCGGTAAACTATGGAATGGTGAAATAATAAACTTGCATTCTTCTGCTTGTTCTTTTTCCTTTCTACTTCGTTGAAAAGCCTCGTGATAGCTAGGCTATCCCTACGTTTTTCGCCTTGTAGAAAGAAAAAATAACGGCGCATAAAAACGCAATTTATTAATTCACCATTCCTAGAAAATGCAGTTGTTTAAAAGTGGGCGACACTTTTAAAGTACTTTCAAAGTGTTGCCCATTTTTAAACAACTTCAATACAAGACTTATCTTGTACCTATTTTTTTAGATATTTCTTATATAACATCAACCCTTTTTCTGTCGTGATCCCTTGTAAATGATATTTTATAAACTCCGTAAACAGCTCTTCTTTCTTATAGATTTTTTGAGAAAACATTTTTTCATTTACTACAGACATAGTGCTCAATACATAAATCTTAGTAATAATATCTGCATTTATATCTGCTCTATAAACACCCTGATTCATCCCTCGTTCTATATTAGATTTTATAAAATCAAACGTATGCTCACTTTCAAGTTGCTCAATTAACAACCATAAATGTTGATAGTACTTTTTTAAATCATAAATAACAGTTGGGGACAATTTTTTTAATTCTTGGATGTTATGCCGAGCGACTAGAATCATTTCTTCTACTGCATCCTTCGATGTTGCTCTAGTACTTTCCATAAAAGCTTTTTCATCACTAATATGTAAGTCTATGATTTGTTCTATTAAGTCTCCTTTGTTTTCTACAAATTGGTAAAGCGTTTTTTTTGACATACCTAGTTGGCTGGCCAAATCATCCATCGTGACGCTTTTGAGCCCGTATTGTAGAAACAGCTCTTCTGATTTTTTTAAGATTTTTTCTTTAGCCTCCATGAATTGTTAAATGTAGTGCAAAAGTATACCAATAAAACTTTGGAAACTATGAATAGTTTAAAAGTTTCCAAAGTTTTTTCAGTATTTAGCAAAAAAAAAGCTAAGTGCAATCACACTTAGCTTTTTAGTTTTAAACAAGATTCTTAATGTTGTTTAAGAATGTCCTATTCTTTGCCATCACTTCGCATAATCGTACCTGGGGTAGCTGGAAGGCAATCAGGATCATCACAATCAGGCAAGCCATCGCCATCATCATCAAAACCATTGGTGCAGTTTTCTACTTCAGCAAGCAAAATATCAACAAAGACCGTAGCAATATCGCACAAGGCATCTGTCGGAATCACATCCAAGCAAGCAACGTATTGAAAAGAATCTTGCCCAATAAAACCATTATTCGGTGTGTAGGTAACTGCTCCAGATTCTTTGTTAAAAAGAACAGTTCCATTTTGGGGTATTAATGCTCCAAGCATCAAGACTTCTTTATTAATTATATCAATTTGAGTATCGTTATTTAGTATAGAAATATTCACTGCCTGATTAATAAGAGTCTGGCTGGTATCATTCACTACAGCTAGTGGACAGGCCTCTATGTCTACCTCAAGATTCGTTTCTTCCGTTGCAAAAAACCAAGTGTTAATCGTATTTTCATTTCCAAACTCCTTGTTATTCCATCTATGGCATGGGGCCTCACAACCATTAAAAGCATCCGTTATGGGTTCTGTTGTATTAGAAGATGCGGTAATATTACTATCATCATAATATAAAAGCACCTTAGAGCTATTGGAAAAAGGACGAATGGTTGTTGGTATAAAACCACTAAGAAAAAACTCTGCATCGTAGACAGGAAAATGATAAATACCTTGCGTATATCTTATCAATAGATTGATATTATCTCCCTCTTTTACTTTGTTACCGAAAGCATCTTTTCCATCCCAAGGTATACAACGTTCATAGGGGGCGGTTTCACCCGGTAAGGGATCTACCTTGAAGGCTATAATAACATCTGCTGTTCCTTTATCATAAATTAATGGCCCATTAGGTTGATCAAAATCAATCAATACATCTATTTGACCGGGTTGTGTAACGGAAGCACTTACACAGCCCGAACCATCTTTACAGGCCAGATAAGTTGGTATTAACTCATACTTACCGAGTGTGCCAGAAGGGTACACCTTAATATCTGGATCATTTAAAAATATCCGATGTTGCGCTGCACTAGTTCGCTCGGCTAATAAAGATTGTCTGTCTATTATGACATCACCAGTTTGTTTCGTTCCAAAATCATTAAAAAACACATTAAAGGCAGCTGCTTGGAATCCACCATTATTAAAGTCTGTTTTTGAAACTATCTTTTGATCGGTATATACATGAAAACTACCATTAAATGGCTTATCAAACCAGCCATATGTTGGATCTTCTCCACAAGAAATAGAAGGAGACATTAATGCCCAGTTTTTAGCGTACACTCTTCCATCAATAGCATTTGGGGTAGCATCTTTAGTCGCCACAGTAATATCCCACCATTCAATAGCTATATATTGATCTAAAGACGGCGTACTTTCATTTCTACTAAATTCGATGTAATAATCTCCCGGTACAAAACCTATAGGATCAAATACAATAGCGTCATATCCATCCGCTCCTACTATTTGTTTCGGGCCATTGACGGCTTGAGATCGATCAGTAATATTTGCATTAGCTGGATTTAATAATTGCCCATTTGGGTTGCCTCTATTAGGATATACGACAACACCACTTGGCCCCACTATTCTAAAATAGATTGGTATTTCGACTCCTTCACAAGGATAGTGACCTCGGCTGACCGCTTTACTAAATCCTAAAAATATTTGTTCGTTATCGGGATCACTTATATGAATATATAAGCGTTGTGCATCAGCACTTCCAAATTGTGCAAAATTACCGTAGGCTTCTACATTGGAATAAAGAAATACGCGATCTGATGGGTTGGGAGCTAATTGTTTGGTGCCTTCTGCTTGGACAAAATACGCTAAACTACAAAAGTAGAGTAGTGCACAAAGTTGTACTAGATTCGATTTTCTCATATGTTTTGGATAAGGATCTAACGAAGTTTGTTTAAAAAATGAATTTTAGACAAATTCAAAGTAATACTATTCTAAAGCACACATCGTTCCATAATTATCGAGTACATTTGACAAACTACTCAGTAATACCTAGCAATCAATGTCCTTACTACCTATCTCGGCAGTTATTATTACAAAAAATGAAGCAACTAATATCCGAAGATGTATTAGTGCGCTACAAAATGTGGCTTCGGAAGTGTTGGTGATTGATGCACACAGTAGCGATGATACGGTTAAAATCGCCAAAAAAATGGGAGCAACTGTTATTCAAAAAAAATGGCTAGGGTATGGGGCAAATAAGAATTTTGGTAATCAGATAGCTGCTTATGATTGGATACTATCCATTGATGCAGATGAGGTTTTATCGGAGGAACTTATTCAGTCCATTCAGCAATTGGTATTAAATCCGCATCAGGTATATGCTATCAGCAGGCTCGTTAATTACATGGGGCAATGGGTATATTATAGCGGTTGGTATCCTGATTGGAAAGTTCGCTTATTTCATAAAGCGACTGTACAATGGGAAGAGCGTTCATTAGTCCACGAGCAGTTATTAATTCCTACTACCAAAACTATAGTTCGATTGAAAGGGGAGCTATATCATTATTCTTACAAAAGTGAAGAAGATCATTGGAACAAGATAGAACAGTATGCACAGTTAGCTGCCTTACAAATGGCTCATCGAAATCGCCACTCGAATTTCTTAAAACTATATGCTTCTCCGATTGCCCGCTTCTTCAAAACCTATTTTTTAAAAAAAGGATTTATGGATGGGAAGTTAGGTTGGAAGATTAGTTGTAGAAATGCCTATTTGGTACATCGCAAGTATCAAATTTTGAGTGCTATGGAGCAGACAGGAAATGGTTAGAACACGGAGACATAGACAGACAGAGTTTAGTACTACGCTAAATTTGTTGAGAACACAGAATGTTAGCTACATAAGTGTTCTATGAAAAAAAATCATAAATCATACATCATAAATCATACATCATAAATCTGCTTATTTAAGCGAGATTAGACTGATGTATGATTTACCTGCGTGCATTATTAGCAGGCAGGTTCTACAGACACACAAAAGGCTCCCCACCTCTTAATCCACATACTCCACAATCCTCAACAATCGAAGCCCCACGCTTAACTCTAAAGCAACATTCATAATTTTTCTCTCTGGAAGCGTAAGGTTTTGAAAATTAAAAGGATTCGTAACTTGCAAACCTCCGGGTTGTTGATATTGAAATGAAAAATCAGGACTTACACTTAGTTCGACTACAGCTCCAACCAAATCTCTAAACGCAAATTCTAGTCCACCTCCTATGTATGCCCCATAATTAAATTTCCGCACGAAAGGATCGGCAGGAAAAAAGCTAAAGCCATTTTCTCTAAAATCCGATAAGTTGGTATTTAAGGTATAGTCTCCACGTAAGCCAAAAGAGTAAAATGCTTTAGATACATCATTGAAATCAAATTTCTGTTTTGCTCCTAGTGTCACAGATACATTTCTAAACACAAACTCTTGAGAAGGTAGCCGTAAGACCCCTCCTGATCCTAGGTTGGCCTGTTGATTTCTAATAGCACTTCCTTTGATATGATAGCCAGCCTGCGCAAATAAGGCAAAATCATTACCAGCAGGCAATGATTCTATATACAATGCACCATGATATTTAAATAATAAACCTTGAGGCGTATTTTCCCATTTTTGATAGCCAGTTGTGAGTCCACCTTTAATGCCCCAAGCAAAAGATTGTGCTTGAACCGAGTAGCTAAATAGAATCGAACAGAATAGAAAGAGTATTTTTCGGATCATGATATTTTAGTTGTTGATTAGGAATCCTTTACAATTTTTCCAGAAAAGAGTTTGGATCAGATAATAACTTGAAGCGATCCTTGCTGATCGGTTCAGAATCGGTCTTGCAAAGATTTTTTAGGACAGTTATATCTTGATTCCAATGCGTGCCATCAAAAAAAGCTAGTCCTTTATGATCTCTGACTTTGTACAGAGAATGTTTGCCATAGCAAGTTCCTAGATAGACATGATCTAGACCTTCTTCCTTTGCCCATGCAATGGTTCGCCACATCATGTACTTACCTAAAGAATGGGATGTTAGATATGCTTGATCAAAAAAAGCAAACCAATAATGGAGCATATTACCTTCAATAGCAGCAAAGACATATCCATAAATGGTATCTCCTTCATGGAACGTAAGGATATGACTACCTGTTTCTTTTCCAAAGACATAATGCAAGCGATCTAAGGTCATTGCATTACCAGAAAACCTATCTGATGCGTAAGACATACAAAAGTCAATAAAAGTAGGATCTTTTAAATCCAAATCTTGCTTCTTTTGCACTTTTATAGAAATATTTAGTGGGGCTGCTTTTCGCGCCACTCTTCTATTTTCTGAACTATCCACAAATCTATCTAAATCCACTCGTAGACTACGAGCGAGATAGAAAATATCCTTTTCAATAACTAAGTTACCTGTATAAGGTAAAAATCCTTGTTGATAAATAACGGGTAGCTCTATTTGTTGCTCTTTGACACAATAAATGGCATAATTAAAGGTATAAGTACTATAATCTGGCTGGTTTTCTGAAAAAAATAGCTTCATATGTATAGACAAGTGTAAAAGATGAATATATAGGTAGTTTTTTTATAAAAAAAAAACAGAAGGAGATATGGTGCTAAACCCCTGTCCACGCTTGATTTCTGGCAAATTTAGTCAACTTTAATACTATTGTAAATCTAGTATAAATTTGTAGTAATAATTTGATAACTTTGCGAATTATTCAAATAGGGCGGAAATGAGTCGATAAGGTACGATTTTATATTATCGAAAAGGGACCTGCTTACTAAGTATATATATACGACAATGGGAATGTTTAATTTTTTTAGGCAAGAATTAGCAATTGATCTTGGCACGGCTAATACGCTAATCATTAGCAACGGAGAAATTGTTGTTGATGAGCCATCTATCGTCGCAATCAATCGGAAAACGGGGGAAACGATTGCGGTAGGCAGTAAGGCAATGCAGATGCACGAAAAGACACATGAAAATATAAAAACGATACGACCTCTAAAAGACGGTGTAATAGCCGATTTTCAAGCTGCGGAGAGTATGATAGAGGGGCTTATAAATATGATAGGTACTAGAAGAAGATTCTTCTCTCATATGAAAATGGTTATTTGTATTCCTTCTGGTATTACGGAAGTAGAAAAAAGAGCTGTTTTTGATTCTGCAGATCATGTTGATTCTAAAGAAACGTATTTAATTCACGAGCCAATGGCTGCAGCCCTAGGTATAGGGCTAGATGTAGAAGAACCTATTGGTAATATGATTATTGATATAGGTGGTGGTACCACAGAAATTGCTGTGATAGCACTTTCTGGGATTGTCTGCGATCAATCTATCCGAATTGCTGGAGATGAACTGACGACGGATATTATGAATTATATGAAGCGGCAGCATAATATGCTTATCGGGGAAAGAACTGCGGAACAAATTAAAATCCATGCGGGTTCTGCCTTACAAGAATTAAAGAATCCTCCACCAGATTATGCGGTGAATGGACGAGATTTAATGACAGGTATTCCAAAACAGATAATGGTTAGCTATCAAGAAGTGGCACACTGTTTAGATAAATCTATTTTAAAAATAGAAGAAGCGGTACTGAAAGCATTAGAATCTACACCACCAGAGTTAGCTTCTGATATATATGCGACAGGACTTTATTTGACGGGAGGTGGCGCTTTGTTAAGAGGTTTGGATAAGAGAATAAGTCAGAAAACAAAATTACCAGTACATATTGCAGAAGACCCATTAAGGGCTGTTGTAAGAGGTACGAGCAATGCCTTGAAAAATTCTGATACGTATTCTTTTTTAATTGATAGAAAATCTGTCTAGAAGCTACCTTTCTTGCTTCCTTTCAGCCGGATGAAACGTTCAGTTTGATTGGATTACTTTTAGTGATCGGTCAATTTAAAATTACACCTCAGACAGAAGAACTTATTCCGCGAGGCATATGCAAAATTTGATTCTCCTATTTATACGATACAGCCATTTCTTTGTATTTCTGCTTTTGGAGCTACTCTGTTTGTTCTTGATAGTACGTTATAATGGAACTCAACGAGACATTTGGTTGAACTCCAGTAGTATGATAACAGGAAGAGTATCGAATACTTTTGATAACTGGACGGACTACTTCGATTTAAGAGAGGAGGCATTTAAATTAGCCACCGAAAATGCTAAGTTGAAAGAACAGCTTCTCAATCTACAAAAAATCTCCCCTTCCAATATAGATAGCCTAGCACTCGCTAATCAACAATATTTACTAATTCCTGCTAAGATTACAAATAAGTCTGTCAATACATTAGATAATTATTTTACGCTTAATAGAGGTCGAAAGCATGGTATCCAACCAGATATGGGAGTCATCAGCAAGACTGGAATTATAGGTATTGTAAAATCTGCAAGTGAAGAGTATTCTAGGGTATTGACTATTCTTCATCGACAATCTTCTATTGTAGCGGCAAATAAACGAACAGATGCTTTTGGTACTTTAAAATGGAATGGACCTGATTATCGATTTGCTAAATTGGGGGCTTATTCAAAACATGAGTCTATAGAAGTTGGAGATACCATTATTACGAGTGAATATTCTAATCACTTTCCAGAAGGGATTATGATTGGTACGGTTAAAGAAAAAAGCTTATCAAAAAGCGATTACTTTTATAATATTACTATAGCATTGAATAATAATCTTCACACAGAGAAGCATGTTTATATAATTGATAATACTAGCCGTCAGCAACAGTTAGCAGTAGAAAGCGAAGATGAATAATCCGATTATAAAAAATATTATTCGAGCCTTATTTTTTATTTTAATACAAGTCCTTGTATTAAGGAGAATTGATGTGGGCGGTGCTTCTTTTAATTATATTTCTCTTCTATTTTACCCAATTGTATTGGTTTTATTACCAATGAATACCCCCAGAAATATTTTAATACTATCAGGTTTTCTATTGGGTATAATCATTGATTTCTTCTACGACTCTCCGGGGGTACATGCGGCTACTTGTACAGCCATTGCGTTTATTCGACCCTATATATTGAGTTTTTTAACACCGCGTGGTGGCTATGGCGTTGGGTATGAATTGATCCCTAAAAAGTATGGTTATAATTGGTTTTTTAAATATGCAGGAGGCCTAGTATTTCTTCATTTATTGATCTATTTTTCCTTACTATTATTTTCTCCTATTTATGGAGTACAGATATTTGTAAGAACTCTTTCTAGTTTTTTATTTTCAATGCTCTTTATCTTGATTTATGTTCAGTTATTTGCTAACAAATAACTTTAATGAACAAATAATACAACCATGGATGATCGCCATAAAAATAGGCATCCCGTTATATTGGGGCTTTTCATTTTAGCTACGCTCGTACTCCTGTTTCAGGCATTGCAACTTCAGGTTTTAGATAATCCCTATCGAAAAAAAGGAGAAACAATTGCCGTAGATAAGATTACCACCTACCCATCTAGAGGATTAATTTTCGATCGGAATGGAAAGTTGATGGTTTCTAATGATGCCATGTATGACCTAATGGTGACTTACAACCAAATCAATCCAGAAATGGATACGGCTAAGTTTTGTAGACTGTTAGGTATTGATAAAGCGACATTCAAAAAAAATCTTAATAAAAACTGGCGGAGTGGAAGATATTCTAAACGTAAGCCATTCATTTTTCTAAGTAAAATATCTGCACTAAAGTTTACTAAAATACAAGAAAATTTATATGAGTTCCCTGGTTTCGAAGCACGATTAAGAACGATTCGAGGGTATTTATATCCATACGCAGCGCATCTTTTAGGATACTTGCGAGAAGTCAATCAAACAGAAATAGATACTTCAGAAGGCATCTATTCTTTGGGCGATTATAGAGGTGCTACAGGTATTGAATATTCCTATGAACATGCACTAAGAGGGGAGAAAGGAGCGAGATTTATTTTAAAAGATAAATTTGGCAGAGAGGTAGAATCGTTTAATGATAGTTCTTCAGATGTACCAGCAGTTTCTGGTAGCGATTTGACCACTACAATAGATATAGAATTACAACAATATTGTGAAGCCTTAATGCAGAATAAAAGAGGCAGTATTGTTGCCATAGAACCTAAATCAGGAGAAATTTTAAGCGTGCTAAGTGCGCCTACTTATGATCCCGAATTAGTAGCAATTGGCAACAGTTCAAGGGGATTGAATTTTAAAAAAATGGATGATGATCCATTAGAACCATTTTTTGATAGATCGGTAATGGCAAAATATCCCCCTGGTTCTATCTTCAAAACAGTAGTGGGGCTAATTGCATTAGAAGAAGAAATAATAGGCGCAACAGATCGGTTAACCTGTCGGGGATATTATCAGCCGGGAGGGCCTGGTTCTCGTCAATTTGAATGCCATAACCATGAGACAAAAGTAGATATAGCTAGAAGTTTACAACATTCTTGTAATACCTACTATTGGAGGGTTTTTAGAGATATAGTAGATCAATATGGCGAGTCTATTCCAGAAAAAGGACTAGCTGTTTTTAATGATTACTTGACCCAATTTGGAATTGGAGAAGCCTTGACGGTTGATTATCCAATGGAAAAGAAGGGAAATAATCCAAAAAAGGAATTTTATAATAAAATTTATAAAAAGAATAACTGGCGGTCTGGACAAATCATGTCTTTAGGCATCGGTCAAGGAGAGATAGAAATGACGACTGTGCAAATGGCAAATTTAGCGGCTATTATTGCAAATAAAGGGGCCTACTACATTCCACATGTGGTCAAAAGTTTTAGCGATACTGCTTTCCAGATACCTGCACGTTTTACTGAGCCTAAAAAAGTTAATATTGCACCATATCATTTTGATCCTGTCATAAAAGGTATGGAGCGAGTACTCTTATATGGTACGGCACAAAATGCAGTCATACCAGGAATAGATTATTGTGGAAAGACGGGAACTTCTCAAAATGCAGGAAAAGATCATTCTATCTTTTTTGCGTTTGCACCAAAAGAAAATCCGCAAATCGCATTAGCTGTTTATATTGAAAATGGTGGATTTGGTGCCACTTACGCAGCACCTATTGCAAGTTTAGTTGTTGAAAAATATCTGAAAAAGGAAATTCAATCGGAATCGAGAAAAAGAGTAGAAAAAAGAATGCTGGAAGCAAACCTTATTGAAGACCCATAAAAAATGATGAATTAATAATTTCAATAATATCCTATAATTTTATTGAATATTGTATTTTTTTCTTTATTTCGGGAATAACTTTAGTTTCATTACCTATTTTAATTAAAAAGATATGAAAAAAGCCACTTACACCTGCCTTTTTGTTTCTTGCCTATTATTTTTAGCTCATGTGCCGCTTACTGCCCAGCTAAGTGCGGGCGGAGGTTTGAACTATGACACGGATTTAAAAAGACTGGGGTTTGTTGCTAAATTGAAATACGTATTTAATGATGATAAATGGGCTGCATCGCCTAGTTACAATATATATCCTTCTGATGGATTGACTGTGAAGATTATAGATTTAGATGCACATTACCATTTTGCTACTTTATTTACCAATGATCTTATTTTATATGGACTAGGAGGGCTTGGTATCGTTGACGTTTTGGAATCTACCAAAATAGCTTTAAATGGTGGAGTAGGAACTAGTATCCCTACTAATGGCAACCTAAATATATTTGCGGAATTAAAATTTAGGGTGAATAAAAACACGGGCACACAGATCAATGGTGGGGTATTGTATGAATTTTGATAGAAAAAACCTTGATAATTCTGTATCTTTGCAGCTTCATTCGGGAAACAAAAGTAAATTGGGAAACTGATGCTTTTATGTCCCTCAAAAGAAAAATATAAAATAGCATTTTATGGCTAATACTTCAGAAATTAAAAATGGATTGTGCATTAATTATAATCACGATGTATTTGTGGTAGTTTCCTTTCAACATGTAAAACCCGGTAAAGGTGCTGCTTTTGTAAGAACAAAGTTAAAAAGTATGACTACAGGAAAAGTAATAGACAATACTTTTTCTGCAGGACATAAAATTGATGTCGTTCGAGTAGAAAGACGAACCTACCAATATTTATATAATGATGATACAGGGTATCATTTTATGAATAATGAAACATTTGATCAAATTGCGATTCAAGAGAAGATGATCGATCGACCTGATTTTTTGAAAGAAGGAATGGATGTAGATATTATTTTCCACGCAACAGACGAGCGACCATTGACCCTAGAAATGGCTCAGTACATTGAATTAGAAGTTGTTTATACAGAACCAGGTCTGAGAGGAGATACTGCTACTAATGTAACTAAGCCTGCAAAACTAGAAACAGGCGCAGAAATTAGAGTGCCTATTTTCGTCAATGAAGGGGATGTTTTAAAAATTAATTCTAGTACTGGAGAGTATATGGAACGAGTAAAAAAATAAGTAGAACAGTAGATGAATTAGTTTGTAATTATTGTTTTGTCGTTACTAACTTTAAAATCTCAATTAGAAACCAACTTAATTAAGTACTGAAGCTAATAGTTATCAATAAATGGAAATAGTATAGTATTTTTTCCATCTTAATAACTTACTTGGACGGCCTCAATTATTTCTTTTACAATGAATAATAAAGATATTCAAGACCTTATAAAGCTTATTAATAAGACAGACATTTCTGAATTTAAGCTTAGAGAAGGAGACTTCGAAATAACTATTCGGACAAAAGATTACCATAAAGGTAAACCAGTATTACCTGCTCCTCAGCAAGTTATTTCTGTACCAACCGCTGCTCCCGTTGCGGCAATGCCTACCTATCAAGCACCCCCTCCAATGGAAGTAGCTGCGGCCGAGTCAGCTCCAGTAGAAGCTAAGGCAACAACGCCAGAAGTTAAAAATACAAATCATATAGAAGTGAAATCTCCTATAGTGGGTACTTTCTATCGTTCTTCAGCACCAGAAAAACCAGTATATGCTAAAGTAGGAGATCGAATCGAAGTAGGAGACATTGTCTGTATTGTAGAGGCGATGAAACTATTTAATGAGATTGAATCAGAAGTAAGCGGTACAATAGTGAAAGTGTTAATAGAAGATGCTTCTCCAGTAGAATATGATCAACCCTTATTTTTAGTTGATCCGAATGGCTAAGAAATAATGAAGGACGAATGAGGAATCCTATAAGTTGGCGGTTAAATAAAAATGACAGCACACTAGATTCATCATTCATCATTTTTTCATTCATCATTTCTTAGAGCTTGTCTAAAATTTGTACAAACTGATTATCAATAGCTTAGGGTTTTGAGGAAGCATTAAAATTGTTGCCTAGCGAGATAGGGGACTATTTTAATGCAAACTCAAGTTCCTAAGATATTGGTTATCAGGAAGTAGAAATTTAGACAAGCTCTTAATGTGGTACAATACTTTAAATATGTTTAAGAAAATATTGATTGCAAATAGGGGCGAGATTGCATTGCGAATTATTCGTACTTGTAAAGAGATGGGAATTAAGACAGTGGCCGTTTATTCCACTGCTGATAGAGAAAGTCTTCATGTAAAATTTGCGGACGAGGCAGTTTGTATAGGCCCCCCGTCCTCTAAAGAGTCTTACCTAAATGTATCTAAAATAATGGCAGCAGTAGAAATAACCAATGCTGATGCCATTCATCCAGGATATGGATTTTTATCTGAAAATGCAGATTTTGCGGATATTTGTACTGATTATGGGATCAAGTTTATCGGCCCTACAGCAGATATGATTCGCAAAATGGGGGATAAGATTACAGCTAAAGATACCATGATTAAAGCTGGTGTTCCTGTAGTACCCGGGTCAGAAGGATTGGTTCAAGATGTTAAGCAAGGCTTAAATCTAGCTAAACAAATAGGCTATCCAGTCATACTAAAAGCAACTGCAGGTGGCGGTGGAAAAGGAATGCGAATTGTTTGGAAGGATGAAGAATTTGAAGCGGCTATGAATAGTGCGCAGCAAGAGGCAGAAGCCTCTTTTGCCAATGGAGGTATCTATATAGAAAAATTTATTGAAGAACCACGGCATATAGAAATCCAAGTAATTGGAGATCAATATGGTAATGCAGCTCATTTATCTGAAAGAGATTGCTCTATTCAACGACGGCATCAAAAATTAGTAGAGGAGAGTCCTTCTCCGTTTATGACCGATGAACTGAGAGAGCGAATGGGGGAGGCAGCAGTAAAAGCTTGTAAGTATATTAATTACGAAGGAGTTGGTACGGTTGAATTTTTAGTGGATAAACATGGAGAATTTTACTTCATGGAAATGAATACAAGAATTCAAGTAGAGCACACTGTAACGGAAGAAGTAATTGAAAGAGATTTAATAAAAGAGCAAATACTGGTAGCAGCAGGGGAAGCTATTTCTGGCAAAAATTATTATCCTCAAATGCATGCTATTGAATGTAGAATAAATGCGGAAGATCCTTTTAATGATTTTCGACCGAGTCCAGGAACAGTCACTTCTTTTCATAGTTCCAAAGGATATGGTGTCAGAGTCGATACGCATGTATATGCAGGGTATACTGTTTCGCCATATTATGATTCTATGATTGCCAAGTTAATTTGTCGAGCACATACCAGAGAGGAATGTATTTTAAAAATGAAGCGGGCCCTAGATGAATTTATAGTGGAAGGTATCAAAACAACAGTTCCGTTTCACAGGCAGTTAATGGATGATGAAAAATTTAAGGCTGGAGATTTTCATACGGGATTTTTGGATGATTTTGAAATAGAGAAGAAATAGGATTTTATAGTAAATTCTGTAATTTTGATTCGACAATATTTTCAAAATCATTACTTTTTCTAAATAGCATTTTATTTCCTGATTTTTTTTGAGCCATATAACCTTGGTCAACTAAATTCATTAAATCTGTTCTTGCTGTTTGGTAAGCAATGCCAAAGGTGTTTTGAATTTCCTTAATAGTATAGATTTTATGTTTCTCTTTATTGATTTTAAATAGAATCTCAACTTGTCTTTCATTCAAGTCTTCAATTCTATTTAGATCATAAAGGGCTGCTTTTTTTTCTATTTGTAAAGTAATATATCTCCTGAAATCCTTTAGAGCATTAGTTAGAACTTTTAAATTGTAATGAAAGAAATAGGTAAGATCATTATCATCATCTTCTGTACAGATATAAGATCTAGCATATTGTGAAGGTGATTTTAAAATGTTTTTTGAAATAGAAACATATTCGATTAGCCAATAACCTTTGGAAAGTAAATACCAATAGAAAAGTGCTCGAGCTGTGCGACCATTTCCATCTACAAAAGGATGTAAATACCCAATTAAAAAATGCAAGGTAATCGCTCTTAAAATTGGATGAATAAAGTCATTTTCCTTTTCTGAATTTGCAAATAAGCAAATATCTTTTATTGCATTTTGTATCAATTTGTAATCTGGGGGAGTATAATAAACTTCACCTGTTATACCATCTACTACTTTAATTTCATTATTTTCTCTAAATCTCCCTTCTGTAGATGGTAAGTCGAGAGTTTGATTTGTGATTGTCTTGTGAAAGTGTAGAATTAATTCTGGAGTTAATTCTTTTTGAGATTTACTTTTAATTTCTTGAATTGTTAGATAATTGTTGACAATCATCTTTTCTGAATGATTTTTAGGTTTTCTTTCTGATCTTAACAGTTCTTTAGCCACTTTTCTTGTTGTAGCCGCACCTTCTAATTGAGATGATGCAATTGCCTCTTCCATTAAAGCATTTATTATATATCTATCTCCTTGACCTTCTGGAATGGCAGTAGATCCTTCAAGGACACCTCCTAAATTTAAATCAAAACGGTGAAGTTGTTTAGCGATAAAATCAGTATTATTAAACTTAAATTTAAAACCTGAAATATTGCTTACTAATATTGGTTTTGCTGTTAAATCTCTATTCAACTTTAAAAGTTTCCAAAGAGATAAATGATCTACAGAACTTGGTGTAGGTCTTCTCTTTACTTCGTCCCAATACAAGTATCTCTGATTATATTCCTTAATTATTTTAGATACTTCTAAATCTTTGATTTGTATTGTCAGTAGTTTTGTATCTTTTGAGAAATCAAAACCCTCTGTAGGAGGCGGGGTAGGTTTAGAATTTGGCATTTATCAACTATTTACTACTAAAAAAGACTAAATTAGTAGTAAATGTATTGATTAAATCTAACAATTACTAATTTAGTATAAATTAGTAGTAATTAGTAATTGCTATTATTTAGAGATATATTTTGTTTGAAAATGACTAAATTTTATTTTTTACAAACGAAATAGGCCTCGATTCTGTGTTCTAATTCTATAAAAAATGCCATTTAGATCATACGATCTAAATGGCATTTTTTATAATGAGTATCTTAGAAGTTGCTCAACTATTTATTCAGCGACCCCATTTTTTGATAACTTCTTCTTATCTGCTTTAGCAGGCTTTTCTGCTTTAGCTTCTTCTTTAGCAGGCTCTTCCACTTTTTCTGGCTCAGGTTCTGGACCACCTAAATCTAAAGCAATAGCTTTTACTTTATTTTCAATTTCTAAAGCCACCTCTGGATTATCCTCTAAGAAACGTTTAGCCGCTTCTCTACCTTGAGCGATCTTTGCATCAGCATAAGCGTACCATGCACCGCTCTTTTTGATAATGTCATATTCTACAGCAAGATCGACAATCTCTCCGACTTTAGAAATACCCTTACCGAAAACAATATCAAACTCAGCTTCTCTAAAAGGAGGTGCTAGTTTGTTTTTCTTTATTTTCACTTTTACGTGATTGGCAACTACATTACCTTCTTTATCTTTAATAGCTGATCCACTTCTACGAATATCTAATCGAATAGACGCATAAAATTTCAAAGCATTACCACCAGTTGTCGTTTCTGGATTACCGAACATCACCCCAATTTTTTCTCTTAATTGGTTAATGAAGATACAACAGCATCCTGTTTTGCCGATAGTACCCGTCAATTTTCTAAGTGCTTGGGACATTAAACGAGCCTGTAAACCCATTTTAGAATCACCCATCTCACCTTCAATTTCCGCTCTTGGTACTAAGGCTGCGACAGAGTCAATTACCAGTATATCAACTGCTGCAGAACGAATTAAATTTTCTGCAATTTCTAAAGCTTGTTCTCCATTATCTGGCTGTGCAATTAATAAACTTTCTACATCCACCCCAAGTGCTTCTGCATAAAATCTATCAAAGGCGTGCTCCGCATCTACGATTGCGGCAATACCACCGTTTTTCTGACACTCCGCAATAGCGTGTATTGCCAAAGTGGTCTTACCAGAAGATTCAGGTCCGTATATTTCAACGACTCTTCCCTTTGGAAGCCCTTGTATCCCTAATGCAATATCAAGACCTAAAGAACCAGTTGGGATTACTTCGGCTTGGACGACTTGTTTGTCACCCAAACGCATCACTGTTCCTTTACCGTAAGTCTTCTCTAATCTATCAATTGTTAATTGTAATGATTTTAATTTTGCTTCCTTTTCTTTTGACATTTCGCTATTGTTTAGTATAATTAATAACTATTTTGATTGTAATATACAGCAAAGATAATTTATTTGTTTAAACAATCAAAGTTTTTTAAAACTTTTTGTATTTTTTTATTTAAAATTGTTTAAAAATAGGGACTTATTGCCAAAGTTGTGTGTTTTCGTAGTACGGAATT
>CAKZUM010000742.1 GCA_937921525.1 uncultured Saprospiraceae bacterium | reverse complement strand
AAAAGCCTGTTTTTGAAGTAAAATTAAGAAATGGCGCAACGGTTAAGATGACTGAGAATCATCAAGTACTAACAGAAGGAGGTTGGTTAGAACTAAGAGATTTGAAGGCGGGTGACAGGATTGCTACACCTAGAATATTAGAAACTGAAATCACTAAAGAATACAATTCGGATAAACTAAGGGTATTAGCTTATTTAATTGCTGACGGGTATATTAGTTCTAAAGTTTGTGCCGATTTTGTCTCTAAAAGTGATGCTATGCTAAAGGAGTATATTAGATGCTTAGGGGCATTTGATAATATACAACATAGTACACTAGAACAAGTAAGAGGGGTCACGAGAGTCATGGTAAAAGAGGTAGAAAAAGCAACTTATCACCAGCCCAATGCTGTCGTACAATGGCTTCGAGACTTAGGTTTGAAAGATATGAAAGGTGGTTGCCGTTCTTGGGAAAAGTTTATCCCATCTTTTATTTTTGAATTAGCAAATAAACAAATTGCGTTCTTCCTAGCCTCGATGTGGGATTGCGACGGACATATTGCGCCTAAATTTGCTCATTACAAAACGATTTCTCAAAATTTAGCCCAAGACGTACAAACCTTACTCTTAAGATTAGGTATTCATTCTACTATCTATGAGTCGAACTATATCAAAGAAAGTACCCATGAAGAAATGACTGCCTATCAGGTAACACTTTATAACCTAGATCAATTTACCCATTGGGTGGTTCCTCATTTAATAGAAAAGAGGATTCCAGAAAATGCGACTTTCAATTTTGAAGGAAAGGATGATGTCTCTAGAGGCTTATTTTTGGAAGAATTAGATAAGGCTTGGACAGGTACGGGACGAGGTTTAATGAAGGCGCATGGATTTGACAGACAACATTTATTACCCAAAGCTAGGCTTAGAAAAAGAATAGCTACACATGTAGTTAGCTCTTTAACAGATGTTTTGGAATTGCCTAAAACTAAAAAAAATCTACAAGTAAGATGGGAGGAAATTATCTCCATAACACCTGTAGGAAAAGAATTAGTTTACGACATTACTGTTGAAGATATTCATAATTTTGTTGGTAATAATATCATCTTACATAATTGTGTATACCAAGAACAGGTTATGCTTTTATCCCAAAAGCTAGCTGACTTCTCAAAAGGCGAAGCCGACACCTTGAGAAAGGCGATGGGTAAGAAAAAGAAAGACTTGGTAGATAAAATGTGGCCTAAATTTTTAGAAGGTTGCACCAAGAATGGCCACCCTGAAGATATTGTGAAGAAAGTATGGACCGATTGGGAAGCCTTCGCTTCCTATGCCTTCAACAAATCACATTCTACCTGCTACGCTTTCATTGCTTTTCAGACTGCTTATTTAAAAGCACACTACCCTGCCGAATTTATGGCATCGGTTTTGACACATAATAAGAGCGATATTTCTAAAGTAACTTTCTTCCTTCGAGAATGTCAACGCATGGAATTGGACGTATTGGGTCCAGATATTAATGAAAGTGCATTGAACTTCACTGTTAATAAAGAAGGACAACTTCGATTCGGTCTTTCCGCCTTAAAAGGAGTGGGTGAAGGCCCTGTAGAAGAAATTTTAAAAGAAAGAGCTAATGGCGCTTTTACCTCCCCTATTGATTTTATCACACGGCTTAGTTCCAAAGCTGCTAATAAAAAAGTTGTAGAAAGTTTAGTACTTGGTGGTGCTTTTGATTTTTATGAAGGAATGACTAGAGCACAATATTTTGGTCGACCTGAGCCAAATAAAGAAGAGACGTATGTGGAAGCCTTTGTCAAATTTGGTAGTAAGATGCAGGCTAAGGACGCCTCCCTCATGCTTTTTGATATTGCAGAACATACCGATGCAGCAGAACCAGCAATACCAGACGTTGAACCTTGGCCACTGATCGAAAAATTAACAAGAGAAAAAGAAGTCACAGGTATTTATATTAGCGGACATCCACTGGACGAATATCGAATGGAAGTAGAAAATTTTGCTACTTGTGGTTTGGATCGAGTAGAAAATTTTAAAGGGCAAGCACTAAAATTAGCAGCCTTTGTTACTAGTGCCAATCATAGAATTAGTAGAAAAGGAACAGGATATGGCTATTTTACGATTCAAGATTATAATGGCTCTTTAGAATTTCCTTTATTTAGTGAGGATTATCAAAAATTTAAACACTTGCTAGAAGAAGGACAAGGCGTTTTTATACACGGTAGTTTTCAACAACGCTGGAATAGTGAAGAATATCAGTTGAAATTGAGCAAAGTGGAATTGCTGGAGAGTGTTGCTAATAGCCTAACCAATTCTATTACCCTCAAAATACCTATTGATCGAATTTCAAAAAAGATGGTCGATGGCCTCGACGCCGCATGTAAAGAACATGTAGGAAAGCATAAGTTGAAAATTCATCTATACGATAGAGAAACGAAGAATAAACTGCATTTAATTGCTACCGAACGGCTTGTTAATGCAAATAACGATTTAATAAAGGAATTAGATAAATTAGGTGTTAACTATCAGGTTAACTAATTTGTGTCCTAGCAATTATATGTTAAAATATTTAAAAAATTTTATATATAAAGCCACTATTAGTAATATTTACCGTTAATGTGAAGGTAGGTTTACAACTTATACATACTCTGAAGCTACTCTAAATAAACTTTTACCAGACTCAATACTAATGCATTTTTTGAAACACTCTCTATACTTACTTTTACTGTGCTCTTTCAGTAATTTAATTGCGCAGACGGATGTACTCTATAGAGTATCAGGGCCTTCCTATGCTACTACCGTTGCACATACTTTCACAGATGGAGAAGTAATTCCTCGCTTGAGAGCTACAGATAGTGCAATCCCAACACGTTATACGGATGCAGTAAAGGGGTATCTACGAACTTATACTATTAAAAATAGAGCAAAAACAGAACGGATTTTAGGAAAATCTGTGATGTATTTTCCTATCTATGAAGAACAATTTAGAAAAAGTGGCATCCCTGATGCTTTGAAATATCTATCCGTAACAGAATCTGCTTTAAATCCAGTTGCCATCTCAAGTGCTAGTGCGGTAGGTTTATGGCAGTTTATGAAAGCAACCGGAAGGGAGTATGGACTTCGTATAGATCAAACCGTTGATGAAAGATCTGATCCACACTTATCAACTGCCGCTGCTGCTGCTTATTTAGCCAAACAATACAATCGCTTTGGAGATTGGGCATTAGCAATTGCCGCCTATAATAGTGGGCCTGGAAATGTGAGTAAAGCTATTCGAAGAGGAAGAAGTAAAAATTTCTGGAAGATCAAAAAATATCTGCCAAGAGAAACCAGAAGCTACGTGCCTGGCTATATTGCTGCTGCATATATTTTACAACACTACGAAAAGCATGGCTTGATTCCACAATATCCTGAAATGGATCTGCAATTAACGGAAGCTGTAAAAGTATATCAGTTTTTAAATTTTCAAACGGTCTCTGCCATGACGGGTTTATCTGTCAAAACGATAAAGGAATTAAATCCTTCTTTTTTACAAAACTATATTCCTGCTACGCAGAGAGGATATTATTTGATTTTGCCTAAACGAGTAATGAATACTTTTAAAAGTCAGATAGCTCGACCAGACAGCAAGCCTGT
>CAKZUM010000741.1 GCA_937921525.1 uncultured Saprospiraceae bacterium | reverse complement strand
AGTATACTTAATTGATTACTAACGTTTTTATTATAAAAATCGTCTATATCGACCAACAAAAATAAAGGAAATGTCTATAGTTTGGCGTATAAACACAAAAGCCGTAGTTTCTTCTGAAACTACGGCTTGGTAGGGTGGATTGTTCATCTGATTTGAAGTTTACTAAACCTTTAAGGTTTAGTAAACTTTTACGCAAACCAACTTTCAACACAATTTTCATACTTTTTACTCAATACCATGCATCATTTTCTTCATAAATCCATTCATCAACATCAGTACAACTGCCGCACCAATTGGAATAAAGGTAAAGATTAAGAAGAAGGTAGACATACTATTATTCTCTACAATTTGATCAATATAACTACCCGTCATACCACCCGCCCAATTGGCGATGAAATTGGCAACAAACCAGACTCCAAACATCAACCCAATCAATCGAACAGGTGCCAGTTTACTTACATAAGACAATCCTACAGGAGAGACACATAACTCACCTAACGTATGAAATAGATACGCTAATATCAACCAAACCATACTCACAGAAGCAGTTTTGGCACCTTGAGGAATAGCGGAACTACCAAATGCCAAAAATGCAAAGCCAACACCCACTAGTAATAAGCCTAGAGCAAATTTAATAGGACCAGAGGTGATGATACCTTTTTCCCAAAACTTAGAAATTAAAGGAGCCAAGGTAATGATAAAGAAGGAATTCAAGATCGAGAACCAAGAAGCAGGAACTTCTGTTGCATCTGCCTTAAATTCTCGGTATAACATCCAAACAACTATTGCCCAGATAATTACAAAACTGATCCCCAAAATCGTATTAGAGGTAGCTATATCTTTAAAGGTGACACTAAATAATTTGAATAAGACCCAAGTGATAACAGATAGCGAACCAACCGTCAATAAAGTATTGACTAATTTAAACGTCATAGCACCACTACCAGTCAAATCTCTAGATGTATAATCATTTGCAAATACGGTCATAGAACCACCTGCTTGCTCAAATGCCCACCAAAAGAATACCGTAAAGAAAGTTAAAATAATGATCACCCAAACTCTATCTTTCTCTATCTTCGTCAGGGTAGGGTCCGTTACAATATATCCAATAATTCCAACAACACTACCAAATAAGATAGGTGGAATCCAATTAGCATTAATGATATTCAAAATAGACGTAGATTCCGAAGCAGGAATTAGAAAATAAATAACTGCTGTTAATGCCACGCCTATACCTGCCCACAAACCTAATCTTGAAGAAGCGTTGCTATTTTCTATTGCTTCTTGTTTGGTTGGTGCAACGGTTGATTTTTTAGGCGTTAAACCAATATCTCCAAAGATGCTTTGTCCAAACCAAAATTGGAGCATTCCTAAAAACATAAAGATACCTGCTAGTCCAAAACCATAACTCCAACCAATTTTTTCTCCAATATAGCCACAAAGCAGAATACCAAGAAAAGCACCCGCATTAATACCCATATAGAAAATGGTATAGGCAGAATCTTTTTTAGATTCATCTGTATATAGCTGACCGACTATAGAGGATATGTTGGGTTTAAATAAACCATTTCCAACAATTAAACACCCTAGTCCAGCATAAAAAAAAGCGGGAATTGCTTCTACAGCCATACAGGCATGTCCTATCGCCATAATCAATGCACCTAGCACGACGGCTTTTCTATACCCTGTAAATTTATCCGCAATAATACCACCTATTAAAGGAGTCATATACACCAATCCTGTATATAACGCATATAATTGTAAGGCATCTTTTCTTTCCCATCCATATCCTCCATCCATTAAAGAAGAAGTTAGGAATAATACTAATAGGGCCCGCATCCCATAATAAGAAAATCGCTCCCACATTTCTGTGAAAAATAAGACAAACAAACTAGCTGGATGATCCAGTATTGTTTGTTTATTGATAATCGAATCGCCAAACTTTTCAGCCATAATTTAGTTAATTGTTAGGAATGTATAGATTATATTTATCTATATTTATGCCAAATGATTTAAAGTTAGAGTAGTTTAAAATGAGAAATAGCTCCTAAAATTGATCGCTTATTTTCTACATCAGTCCTAAAATTAATTTTTTTTAGTTTAAATTGGGAAAAGACTACCATTTAATTTTGTTTTTGTTATTGAATGTCAACCGTTCTTAAGCCTCATTAATCACCCAATTCATGTTATTACCAAGAAAATTTGAAATTATATTACTACTCATAATTAGTTTTTTATATCAGCAAACTACAGTAGCACAGTCTATTGTGATTAATGAGTTGGCGACCTCTAACAGTATATTTTTGGATGAAGATAGAGAAGCTAAAGATTGGATAGAGTTGTATAATAATTCTGAAAATCCTATCAACCTAGAAAATTGGACGATTACAGATGATATAGACAAACCGCAAAAATGGACATTCCCTAATTGGTCAATAGCACCCAAGGATTTCCTAGTACTTTTTGCTTCTGATAAAGATAGACGAACGCCTTTATTTTACAACACGGTTATTGAGGAGGGGGCTACTTGCCAATATATCATCCCTAATTTTAGCACGGATAGTAATTGGAGAACCCGTGATTTTAATGACCAAAGTTGGATGACTGGAAAGACGGGGATAGGATATGCTGATGGGGACGATGCAACGTTTGTACCTAATGGAACGCTCGCTGTTTTTACTCGACAAGAATTTACACTAACAGATCCCTCGATTGTTGAAGAATTAATTTTGCATATAGATTATGACGATGCTTTTGTTGCTTATATCAATGGTCAAGAAATAGCTAGAGCGAATATGGGTAATAGTCCTGCTTTTCCGGGTGCTAATGCAGATGTGCCTACAGACAGAGAGGCACAAGTTTATAGTGGAGGTGATTTGGAGGTATACAAGTTGAGAGATTTAGAAAATTTACTAGTAGCTGGTAAGAATGTCTTGGCGATACAAGTTCACAATATAAGTAGTAGTTCCTCCGATATGTCTTTGATTCCCTACCTGACGCTAGGTACTACGACTGATATAGGATTAACGGTCTCCTCTAAACTAGATTTGTCAACTACTTATTTTCACACCAATTTTAAATTAAAAAATGAAGAGACGGTCTATTTATTTGATGATAAAGGACAGTTAAAAGATAGTCTACAAATTCCCACAGTTGGACTCAATCAAACAGTGGGCCGTTATCCAGA
>CAKZUM010000740.1 GCA_937921525.1 uncultured Saprospiraceae bacterium | reverse complement strand
AAACGGCTTTATTGCACTCAATGTTTTAAATCTACAAGTATCTGTCCTATTAAAGCTAAGTATACGTTAAAAATAGAGTAGAGAAGTGAGAGCAGAGAACAGAGACTAAATCCGTTTGTGAATATTGAAATTTCGTTGTTTTATAAATGAACGCTCTTTATTCTATTTCCAACTAGTATACGTTAATATTCATTTATTTCTTACCTTCGGTTATAGATCAATAAACTATGACTAAAATACGAACATGAAGAACTTAATACTAACACTTACCTGTTGCCTACTTTTTATAGGTACGATCTCTGCTCAAGATCAAAAATACAGTGAAAAAAAGATTGACGCATTAAAAAAAGAAGCATCTGATAAAATTTTGTCTAAAGGCAGAATGGCGCAAGTCATGGTAGACAAAGTCTTTAGCTTTTCTGAACTGGGTTTTCAAGAAAAAGAAACCTCTAAATACTTAACAGACATTCTCAAAGAAAATGGCTTTAAAGTAGAGCACGGAATTTCTGGAATTCCGACTGCTTGGTGGGCTACTTGGGGGAGTGGAAAACCAGTGATTGCATTAGGAAGTGATTTGGATTGCATCCCTAAAGCTTCTCAAAAACCAGGGGTAGCGTATCACGACCCAATTGTGGAAGGTGCGCCGGGACACGGAGAAGGGCATAACTCTGGCTCGCCTCTAAATATTATTGCCGTACTAACCGTAAAAGAAATTATGGAACGAGAAGGCATCTCTGGTACTTTAGTCGTATGGCCAGGAGTCGCAGAGGAATTGGTGGGTACTAAAGCTTTCTATACGAGAGATGGTTATTTTGATGATGTAGATATTTCGATTTTCACACACGTCAGTAGTAACCTATCGGTGTCTTATGGACAGGCTAGAGGTACGGGTTTGATTTCTGTAGAATATGAATTTGAAGGAGAGGCAGCACATGCTGCAGGTTCTCCTTGGAGAGGTCGAAGTGCAGCGGATGCGGTAGAATTGATGAATATTGGTTGGCAGTATCAGCGAGAGCATTTAGACCCTTTACACCGATCTCATTCTGTTATTAAAAATGGAGGCGATCAACCAAATGTAGTTCCTTCAAAGGCATCTATCTGGTATTACTTCCGACATGTGACCTATCCAAAAATTATGGAGGTGTATGATCGAGCAAATAAGATTGCAGAGGGTGCTGCACTGATGACCAACACGAAGATGTCAAAAAAGATTTTAGGTTCTGCATGGCCTCGACATTTTAATCAAGTGATCGCAGAAACGATGTATGAGAATATCAAAGAAGTAGGTTTGCCAAAATGGAGTGAAGCGGATCAGATATTAGCAAAAGCAGTACAACAAGAGGTGCAATCTCCTAGAGATTCTATGGGACTTGCTGTGGAGTTAGATACGCTTCGCTTGCCGACAAAAAGATTTGTGAGTGGCGGCTCTGATGATATTGGAGATATTTCTTGGAAGTTGCCAACAGTTACCATGCGCTTTCCTTCTAACATTCCGGGACTACAAGGACATCATTGGTCGAATGCGATTGCGATGGCGACGCCTATTGCACATAAAGGAGTAATCGCTGGTGCTAGAGCAGAAGCTATGACTATTTTAGATTTATTACTAAAACCAGCATTAGTGAAAAGTGCTTGGAAATATTTCAAAGAAGAGCAGGGCATGAAGCAAGCATATAAGCCAATGATTACTGAAAGTGATAGTCCTGCCATTTATTTAAACAAAGAGATAGATGAGGAATTCAGACCGCAACTAGAACCTTTTTATTATGATGATAAAAAGTATGGTTCTTATCTGGAGCAATTGGGTATTGAATATCCTACGGTTAGAAATAAATAATCTAGATCTAGCAATAGATGTCTGCCATTCGCTACCCACGAATCTTCCCGCAAATTTCAGCCATCACCTGATTGAGTAATGGCTGATACTTGCGGGGAGAAAATGAGGGAGGGAGAGTAGCAGACATTTAAAAAGCAATAAATGTCTGCCATTCGCTACTCACGAATCTTCCCGCAAATTTCAGCCATCATCTAATTGAGTAATGGCTGATACTTGCGGGGAGAAAATGAGGGAGGGAGAGTAGCAGACATTTAAAAAGGAATAGATGTCTGCCATTCGCTACCCACGACCTTTCCCACAAATGTCAGCCATCGCTAATTATTATAAAAAATGGACCAGCTCCTCAAAGAAATAAGAAATTGTCAAGTATGCACCGCTGATCTATTATTAGGTCCAAGACCCATCGTCGCAGCACATGTCAATAGCAAAATTGTAATCATAGGCCAAGCCCCGGGTTCTATCGTCCATAGAACAGGCATTCCATGGGATGATAAAAGTGGAGAGAACTTAAGGGCTTGGATGGGGATAACAGAAGCGACCTTTTATGATCCTACGAAGATTGCAATTATACCAATGGGATTTTGTTATCCGGGAAAAGGGAAGAGTGGAGATTTACCGCCGAGAAAAGAATGTGCGCCCCTATGGCATAAACCATTATTAGATCAATTAAAGGAGGTAGAATTAGTTTTATTAATTGGAAAATACGCCCAAGATTATTATTTAAAAAAACAGTCGAAAAAAAACTTAACAACTACCGTTAAAGCTTACCAAGAATACTTGCCAAACTACTTCGTCCTGCCGCATCCCTCACCAAGAAATAATATATGGGTGGCAAAAAACAAGTGGTTTAAAGCAGAAGTCTTGCCTCATTTGAAGCATACGGTAAAAGAGATACTCCATTAGACGAAATTTCATCCGACTTAGTCGATAGAATAGGCCAAGAACCTTTATTCTAGCTTATCTTTAGAATATAATATTTAGAAAAAGAATCGAGATAATATACGACCTTTTTATTCACCCGCTAATCTAAAAACTTAAATCATGTTACTACTAACATTTGGTAACTGGTGGAGTGCGCTTAGTGGCATCCAGCAGATTTTTTGGGGAATTTCAATTGTTTTCAGTGTGTTATTCTGTATCCAATTTATTTTCGGATTGATAGGCATTGATGCCGATGCGGATATGGATATATCTGGAGACTTAGATACGGATGCAGACTATTCTTTAGATGCAGATTTTACCGTTTTTTCTACAAGAAGTATCATTGCTTTTTTTACTTTTTTTGGATGGACGGGGGTTGCATCCCTGAACGCAGGAGCTAGCTTAATGACTACCCTAATCGCTTCTAGTATCTCAGGTAGTTTAGCAATGGTGATGGTTGGTTTTTTAATGTGGCAATTTTCAAAACTAAGTCAAGACGGGAATATAGATATTAATGATGCGCTTTTCCAAACAGGAGAAGTCTATCTACGCATTCCGCCTAAAGATAAAGGACAAGGAAAAGTGCATATCAATATACAAGGTTCATTAAAAGAAGTGGACGCCATCACAGAAGCAACAGACGCCATCCCTACAGGTGCTTTTGTTAAAGTAGTAGAAGTAGTAGATAATCGCTTATTGTTGGTCAATCAAGTTAAATAAATTGAGAGCAGAGAGCAGAGACCATTTCATTAAGAAAACGTTTACTAAACCTCAAAGGTTTAGTAAACGTAAATCTCAGTCTTTGCTCTAAAAAAGATATTTTCTAACCACTAAAAACGTTAAACATGGGACAAGTTGGAGCATTTGTTTTCATAGCCTTATTGGGGCTATTCATTCTAATGGGACTTTGGTTTATCACAAGATATAAACGATGTCCCTCTGACAAAATACTTGTAATATATGGTCGAACAGGTAAGGGTTCTGCTAAGTGTATTCATGGTGGGGCAGCATTTGTATGGCCAGTGATTCAAGATTACCAGTACTTAGATTTAATTCCGATTTCTATTGATGTAGATTTGAAAGGAGCGTTAAGTAAGCAAAATATTCGGGTCGATGTACCCTCGCAATTTACTGTTGGTATTTCCAACGAAGAAGGAGCGATGCAAAATGCAGCAGAGCGTTTGTTAGGTATCGATCAGAATGGAATACGAGGTTTAGCTTATAATATTATTGTGGGTCAAATGCGTTTGGTGATTGCGACAATGGATATTGAAGAAATTAATGTGGATAGAGATAAATTCTTAGCGAATGTATCTACGAATGTAGGGGCAGAATTAAGAAAAATTGGCTTGACATTAATCAATGTGAATGTAACGGATATACAAGATGAGTCTGGCTATATCCATGCACTAGGACAGGAGGCAGCGGCTAAAGCGATTAATGACGCAAAGATGAATGTAGCAGAGAAAGATAGAGATGGTGCCATTGGTCAAGCTAATGCAAGAAGAGATCAAACGATTTCCGTATCTTCCGCAGAGGCAAGTGGAAAAGTGGGAGAGGCATCCGCAGAAGCAGAGGCGATTGATGGAGAAAATTTAGCAAAAATAAGAATAGCAGAATCTAATGCAGAGCGTCGACAGAAAGAAGCCGAGTTTTTAAAATTAGCAACTGCTACGGAAAAAATTCAGGCAGCAAAAGCTTTAGAAGAAGCCTATCTCGCAGAGCAAATAGCAGAGGAAGCTAGAGGTAAAAAGGAGATGGCTACTCGACAAGCGGATGCTATTGTTCAAGCGGAAATTGCTAAACAAAAATTAGTCATCGAAGCACAGGCAGAAGCAGCTCAAATTCGAGCCTTAGCGCAAGGAGAAGCCGATGCCATTTTCTTAAAGAAAGAGGCAGAAGCAAAAGGAATGTATGAAGTCTTGAACAAGCAAGCTCAAGGTTTTGAAAAAATCGTAAAAGCTACTGGTGGAAATTCTAAAGATGCCGTCTTAATGTTAATCGCTGATAAATTAGAAGTATTAGTAGAGAAACAAGTAGAAGCGATTAAGAATATCAAGATTGATAAAGTGACGGTATGGGAAGGGGGCAATAAAGAAGGGGAAGGTAATTCTACTTCTAAGTTTGTCTCTGGTTTGTATAAATCAGTACCTCCTTTGAATGACCTCTTTAATATGGCGGGTATGGATTTGCCGCAGTATATGGGAAGTGTACAGGGTGAAAAAGAGACTCCTATTGAAGATGCGATTGAATTACCGATTGTTGAGAATGGGGAGGTGGCGGTGAAATAAAAGAAGATCACAATAGATCATTTTTTGAAGTTGTTGAAGAATAGATTCTTCAACAACTTCATTTTCTTATTCTACTATTTTTACTTTGACTGTTTAGAGCTTGTCTAAAATTTGTACGAACTGATTATCAATAGCTTAGGGTTTTGAGGAAGCATTAAAATTGTTGCTTAGCGAGCTAGGTGACTGTTTTAATGCAAACTCAAGTTCCTAAGATATTGGTTATCAGGAAGTAGAAATTTAGACAAGCTCTTACCCTTTCTTATACTTAATACTACAACCTATCGCTTTTGTAAAAGTAACAGCAGGTTGTTTGCCAGCAATCAAATCATCAATAGCATCCTCCACATACCGTGTCGAAACCGCTTCTTCGTCCCGTGCATTATTATCAATAGCGCCGATATATTGGACGGTTCTATCTTTATCTAATAAATAAACATGCGGAGTTTTGGTAGCTCCATAAGCTGGGAAAATCTCTTGTTTCGCATCAAATACATAAGCAAAAGGGAAAGCCTTTTCTTCTGCTCTTTCCTGCATTTTTTCATAACTATCACCCGCTTTGATACTTGGGTCATTCGGATTGATGGCAATGATCGGGTATCCTTTGTCCACATATTTATTGTGCAAAGCAATCATGCGATCTTCATACATTACTGCATAAGGGCAAGTGTTACATGTGAAAATAACGATGAACCCTTTCGCCTCTTCGTAGGAGGCTAATGAAACCATAGAACCGTCAATGTTCTTAAGAGAAAAGTCGGGAGCAACGTCTCCTACTGCTAGTCCTTCTCCAAGAGAAGAAGAAGTTGCTGTTGTTGATGCCATAAAGATGCCTGCCGCTATTACTAATAGGGCCGTAATTCCTAAAATATTTTTCATGATATTTAATTTTTTAGAACAGAGAGCAGAGATCATTTCATTGAGAGAACAGAGATAAATTTCGTTTAAAAATAATAAAATTTCGTTGACTGAAAACGAGATTTATTCCTCTTCTCGCTTCTTTGCTTTAAAAACAGAGAGCATTTCATGGAGAAAACAGAAAGAAGAAATCCGTTAGAAAATAACAAAGCTTGTCAGTTAAAAACGGATGTAGTCTCGCTTCTCTGTTCTCTATTCTCTGATCTATTTTATAAATGGTTGAACAATTTTTTCTAAGGCAGCATAATCCTCAAAGGATTCTTCATAAAAAGCCCGTTTTTCATTTTTATATACAAGTGTTATAGGGATAGCACCTGACCAAGAAGGATCTACTCGATCTACCCAAGCATTCGCATCTGGATCTAGTAATACCATTACCTCTGATTGAATTTGATGTTCTTTTAAGAAAGGAACCAACTTGGTTTCCAATTGTTTTTTAAAATCTAGACTTACTAATATCACCTTTACTTTTTGTCCTTGGTATTTCTTTGTCAACTGTTCAAAATAGGGTAACTCCTCCACGCAAGGCTTGCACCAAGTCGCCCAAAAATTAATAATATAAGTCGTATCTGTTTGTTGTTGAAAAATGTATGCCAGATCATCAAAATGCTCATAGATTGGAGGCATCCCTTCTGTAACTCTTTTTGTAAGATTGGTTGTCTTTGGTTTTTCTGTTATGTTTTCTTTTATGGTCAGATTTTTTGCGGCGGGCGTTGGACTATTGCAGTTGAGTAGTAGGGTGCCGAATAATAATATAATCACTAGTAGGCGCATAACGTAGGATTTGATGAAAGCTATAAATTTTTCCTCTAAATTAACAATAAAGAATGAGAACAGTTCATTCATTTCATACCTATTACAAAAACACCAAATTAATTGCTACAATCCCTGCCTACCCCCACAAACTCCCGTATCTTTGTACCCGTGAAAAATTTAGAAAAATTACTAGCCGCCTACAAAGCAGATAGCCGAGTAGCAGAGATAACAAAAGCATTAAATCAAGAAGCACCCGCTCGACTACAATTGGTAGGAATGATGGGCGCACAGGAAGCTTTTGTCCTGAGTGGGACCTACCTTACACATGATAGCAGCCATCTTTTTATCGCTACAGACAAAGAAGAAGCTGCCTACCTACTGAATAGTTTGCAAACCCTATTTGATAAAAAACCGATTCATTTCTTTCCAGATTCTTTTAAACGACCGATGTATTTTGAAGCATTAAACAGTAATAATGCATTACAGCGGACGGAGACAATCAATAAACTAAGTCGATCCAAGGCAAAAGGGGATATTATTATTACTTACCCAGAGGCACTATTTGAAAAAGTAGTCGCACCCGAAGTATTGAACAAAGAGAAAATTGATATTACGAAAGAGGAAAGTATTGATGTTGATTTTATCATTGAGGTTTTGGTGAATTATGGATTTGATCGAGTAGATTTTGTATATGAACCAGGGCAGTTTTCTATACGGGGAGGTATTATAGATATTTTTTCTTACGGTAATGAATACCCTTATCGAATTGAATTGTTTGATGACGAAGTGGAGAGTATTAGAACCTTTGACCCTACTACACAATTGTCTCAACAAAACATTTCAAGTGTCACCATCATTCCTAATATAAATACAAAGTTTGACCAAGATCAGAAAGTATCTTTATTTAAGGTACTTCCAGAAAAGACAGTTATTTGGTTAAGGGATTTTCAGTTAGTTTTAGATAAACTGCAAACCTGTTTTGAAAAAGCGGAAGAATTTGCAGAGTCTTCTTTGATGTTATTAGAGGAAGAAGATTTAAGGGCGGTCTTTAAAGATCGAGCATTTATTCGACCGAAGCAGGTGATTGATGAAATTCAATACTTTCCAATTATTAGTCTAAGCAAAAACAAACATCCATTTCCGATTGACCATAAAGTTGTTTTTAATACAAAACCACAACCTAGCTTCAATAGAAACTTTCCATTACTAATAGAAAATTTAGAAGCTAATGAAAAAGATAAAATTGAAAATTATCTTTTTACAGGCAACCCCAAACAGATTGAACGTTTCTATTCCATCTTCGAAGATTTGAATGCAAAAGTTCAAATTCATCCTATTCCACAAGCGATACACGAAGGTTTTATAGATGCAGATTTAAAGTTGGCTTGCTATACGGATCATCAAATTTTTGATCGGTTTCATCGCTACAAATTAAAGAAAGGATTCACGAAGGATCAGGCGATGAATTTGAAATTGCTACGAGAATTAAAACCGGGTGATTTTGTTACGCATATTGATCATGGGGTAGGAAAATTTTCTGGATTAGAAAAAATAACACTCAATGAGAATACCCAAGAGTCTGTTCGAATAGTTTATAAGAACAATGATCTATTGTACGTAAGTATTAATTCTTTACATAAAATTGCTAAGTACACAGGTAAAGAAGGAACAGCTCCGAAACTAAGTAAACTAGGCTCAGATACTTGGAAAAAATTAAAGAGTAAAACAAAGAAGCGTGTAAAAGATATTGCAACAGAATTAATTAAATTATACGCACAGAGAAAAGCAGCTCCAGGACATGCCTTTCCGCCAGATGGCTATTTGCAAACGGAGTTAGAAGCCTCTTTTATTTATGAAGATACGCCCGATCAATTAAAGGCTACAAATGATGTGAAGGAGGATATGACAAAGCCATATCCGATGGACCGATTGATTTGTGGAGATGTAGGATTTGGAAAAACGGAGATTGCGATTCGTGCAGCTTTCAAAACGGTTGTTGGTGGTAAACAGGTGGCTATTCTTGTTCCTACAACCATTTTAGCCTTACAACATCATCGAACCTTTAAAGAGCGATTAGAAAGTTTTGGTGTGAAAGTAGATTACATTAATCGCTTTAGAACGACTAAAGAGAAAAAAGAAATTTTCCAACAATTAAAAGATGGAAAAATTGATATTGTGATCGGTACTCACGGGCTATTAAACAAAGATGTCGGCTTTAAAGACTTAGGATTGTTGGTGGTTGATGAAGAACAAAAATTTGGCGTTAGTGCCAAAGAAAAACTTAGAAATCTAAAAGTAAATGTTGATACGCTGACGCTTACTGCTACGCCGATTCCTAGAACTTTACAGTTCTCCTTAATGGCTGCTAGAGATTTATCGGTTATTCGTACGCCGCCACCTAACCGTCAGCCTATACATACAGAGGTTAGGGTATTTAGTGAGGAACTAATTAAGGAATCTATTTACTACGAAACGAATCGGGGAGGACAAGTTTTCTTTGTACATAATCGAGTGAAGAGTTTGCCTGATATTGCAGCGATGGTTCGAAGAATGTGTCCAGATGTAGAGGTTGCAATGGCGCATGGACAAATGGATTCTAAAGTTTTAGAAAAAACATTAGTAGATTTTATAGATTATAAATACGATGTTTTAGTTTGTACAAACATCATCGAGACGGGGCTCGATATTTCAAATGCTAATACAATCATCATTAATAACGCACAGAACTTTGGTATGAGTGACTTGCACCAATTGAGGGGTAGAGTTGGGCGATCTAACAAAAAAGCATTCTGTTATTTATTTTGTCCGCCTATGTCGGTACTTACCTCTGATGCTAGAAAACGATTAAAGACGATAGAGGAACATTCGGAGTTGGGTAGTGGATTTAATATTGCCATGCGAGATATGGATATACGTGGGGCAGGTAATTTATTAGGTGGAGAACAAAGTGGTTTTATTTCTGAGATAGGCTACGAAACTTACCAAAAAATATTAGAAGAGGCGATTCTGGAGCTAAAAGAAAATGAATTTAAGGACGTTTTTAAAGAAGATTTAGCCAAGAACAGAGAATATGTTAGAGACGTCCAAATAGAAACAGATATTGAAATGCTCATACCAGATGAGTACATTAGTAATATTCAAGAACGTTTAAATTTATATACCGAATTAGATAAAATAAAGAACGAAGAAGACCTACAAAAATTCAAAGAAGCACTTAGAGATCGCTTCGGAAAAATTCCAATTCCAGTCAAAGAATTATTCGATGGTTTACGCCTCCGTTGGATTTCTAAACAGCTAGGCTTTGAACGCTTAATTTTAAAAAGTAAAAAACTCCGTTGTTACTTTATTAGCAATCCACAATCTGCTTTCTTTGAGACAGACTTATTTAACAACTTGATTAAGCATGTTACTATTAATGGCAAGCAATCTGGTTTAAGTTTAAAACAGTCTAACAAGTATTTGATCTTATCTAAAGAAAATGTCAAAAATTTAAAGGAAGCTAAGAAGGTGTTGGAGGGGATGCAAAATGCGGTTATGGAGGTGGTGGTGTAGTATTATCAAAAAAAACGAAGTTCTAAATAATCTTCTACGAACCACAAAAAAATAGTTGATAATTTTACCACATAGGTACAGTAGGTAACATAGTTACACTTTGCTATGTGACCTATGTACCTATGTGGTGAAAAAACGTGTTTGACTGTGGCTTAGACACTCTTTAATACATTTGTGTTAAAAATATCTAACACATTTTATCCTTCAATCAATACCTCCCCAGTCATATCACTCGGTATCTCCATACCCATTAAAGACAAAATAGTTGGAGCAACATCACCCAATTTCCCATCCTTAATCGTTCTACCATTCACGGAATTACTCACAAAGAAACAAGGAACCAAATTCGTTGTATGTGCCGTATGGGGAGAGCCATCCGCATTAATCATAAAATCAGAATTACCGTGATCGGCAATAATGATGGCTTCATAATTATTTGCTAAAGCTACTTCTAGTAATTCTTTAGTACATTGATCTACTACCTCTGCTGCTTTTTGGGCAGCCTTAAAATCTCCCGTATGTCCGACCATATCTGTATTGGCATAGTTGAGACAAATAAAATCAGGTTGATGTTCTTTAATATGTTTGATCAATGCCTCCGTGGACTCTACCGCACTCATTTCTGGTTTCAAATCATAAGTCGCTACCTTCGGGGAAGGAATAACTAATCGACTTTCGCCTTCAAATTCTGCTTCTCTACCACCATTAAAGAAGAAAGTAACATGTGGATATTTTTCAGTCTCTGCAATACGAATCTGTGTTTTTCCAGCTTTAGATAATACCTCTCCTAAAGTATTTTGAATATTATCCTTAGTGAATAAGACGTTGATGTTTTTGAAATTTTCATCATAACGAGTCATCGTTACAAAATGAAGATCCAATTTTTTCATTCCAAAGTCAGGGAAATCATTTTGGGTAAGCACCTCTGTTATTTCTCTTGGTCGATCTGTACGGAAATTATAGAAAATGACCACATCTCCTTGTGTTATTTTAGCTACAGGCTGTCCATTATTTGCTTTAGCAGTGATCGGTTTTAAAAACTCATCGGTTTCTCCTGCTGCATATCTACTTTTGATAGTAGTCAATAAATCATCAGACAATTCGCCTTTTCCTTTTACTAATAAATCATAAGCCAATTTCACTCTTTCCCAACGCTTATCCCGATCCATCGCATAGTAGCGACCGACAACAGAGGCAATTTCTACAGGCTTTGTAAATATATGCTCTTGAATTTCTTCCAAGTAATCATGCCCTCCATTAGGTGCCGTATCTCGACCGTCCATAAATGCGTGGATGAATGTTTTTGGTATGCCAAAAGCCGTTGTTATATTACAAAGGGCTTTCAAATGTTCTATATGAGAATGTACGCCACCATCAGACACCAAGCCAATTAGATGTACGGGCTTATTATTTTCCTTTGCATGGCTTAGTGCCGCTACTAAAGTTTCGTTCTTACCTAATTCTTTATCTCGAATAGATTTATTGATTCTAGCTAATTCTTGGTACACCACTCTTCCTGCACCAATATTCAAGTGGCCTACCTCAGAGTTCCCCATTTGTCCTTTTGGTAAACCTACCTCTTCTCCAAAGGTTATTAATTCAGAATTAGGATATTTCTTGTAAAGACTATCCACGAAGGGGGTGTTGGCTTGTGCGATGGCACTTACTTTGGGATCAGGCCCATGTCCCCATCCATCTAGAATAATTAAAGCTGTTTTTTTAGTCGGCATATTTTATGATGTTCTTTGAATTAAGTTGCAAACTTACTATTTGTAAATTGAGTAGACAATAATAAATT
>CAKZUM010000739.1 GCA_937921525.1 uncultured Saprospiraceae bacterium | reverse complement strand
TTTGATAAAATTAAAAATGACATAGCTAGGGGTGTTTTTACCACATAGATACATAGGTCACATAGCATACGTCATACTATGTGACCTATGTATCTATGTGGTAAAATTGTCAACTACTTTTGTGGTGTAGATAAACTTGTCGCAGTTTTTAACAACTTTATTAATAGGATGTCAACATCTTGTTTTTGAAATTGAAATTGAAGTTGAAGTTGAAAAAAACAATTGTCAACCATCTTGATAAACCTGTCGAAAGAGGGCTTGACATATCAAATGCCAAGCCCTCTTTTTTGGAATGAATGTGTTTCACCCATCCGTTTTTAAAAATGCTTTAAATGTAAAAGTCATTTATCCCTCGTTCCTTATCTAGCAACACCGCCATCAATATTTAAGCAAACACCTGATACAAATCGAGCCTCAGGAGAGCCTAAGAATAAATACCCTTGCGCTATATCCATAGGTTCTCCTAGGAAACGCACTGGTATCTGTTTAGCGAAACCAGCAGATATTTCTTCAGGAATAGTTGCCGTCATATCCGTTACGGTATAGCCAGGTGCAATAGCATTGGCGGTGATGCCATATTTTCCTAACTCTACCGCCCAAGTCTTTGTCATTCCAATAATCCCAGCTTTAGCAGCAGAATAATTAGCCTGTCCAAAATTACCACGCATACCAGAGGTAGAGGAAGCCGTAATGATTCGACCAAACTTGTTTTGAATCATGTAGGGCACACATATTTGGGTGCATAAAAAGACGCCTTTTAAGTTGACATCAATAACTAAATCCCACTCATCTTCCGTCATTTTTAGGAAAGATTTATCCCTAACGATTCCTGCGTTGTTTGCTAGAATATCCAACCGCCCATGCGTATCAAATATTCGTTTTGCTTCCACCTCCATAGCGGCTTTATCCGTTACCGATATTTTGGTAAAAGTGGCTTTGCCACCTCTTTTTCGGATACCTGCTGCTGTCTCTTCTCCAACGTCTAATAAATCCCAAATGACTACGGTGGCACCTTCTTGTGCATATAACTCAGAAATGGCTTTACCGATTCCTCTTGCGCCGCCTGTTACTATGGCTACTTTATTGGCTAATCTCATATTTTATTTTTTTTAGAATAGAGAGCAGAGAAGCGAGAGTAGAGACAGATTTCGTTTGTCATCAACGAAATTTCAATCTGTTGAAACGGAATACGTCTCTGCTCTCGCTTCTCTATTCTCTGCTCTAATTACTAAGGTTCAATAATAATTTTTCCCATGACCTTTCGGTCCATCATATCAATTAATGCTTGACGGGAATTCTCTAAAGAATAGGTGCCATGTATATGTGGCTTTAATTGACCTTTACTAAAATAGGTAATTAAATCCATGGTATTTTTCATATTTGCATTCGGATCTTTAGTCGCAAAAGATCCCCAAAATACCCCTACAATTTGACAACCTTTTAACAAAGGTAGATTCATTGGAATTTTCGCAATACCAGCAGGGAATCCTACGATAAGGAATCGCCCTTCCCACGCAGTCGCACGTAAGGCAGCTTCTGTGTAGTCGCCACCTACAGGATCATAAACAACGTTTGCGCCTTTTCCATTGGTCAATTCTTTTACTCGCTTTTTGAGGTCTTCTTCTTTATAATTAATGAGATCATCTGCCCCATATTGTTTGCAGATGTCTAACTTTTCTTGAGTTGAGGCAGCTGCTATTACTCTAGCCCCCATCAATTTTCCTAGCTCTACTGCTGCTAATCCAACTCCACCAGATGCACCTAAAACCAATAAGGTTTCTCCTTCTTTCAGGTCAGCCCTATCTTTAAGTGCGTGGTAAGAAGTACCATATGCCATCATAAAAGAAGCGGCAATCTTATAGTCCATCATCGGTGGCTTAGGAAATACGCTATGTGCAGGAACAACTACTTCCTCTGCAAATCCTCCATGTGAGACTAAGCCAAAGACATCGTCTCCCACTTTTACATGTTTCACCCCCTCCCCAACAGCTTTCACTACACCTGCAATATCGCTACCGGGAGAAAAAGGCAACTCAGGTTTGAATTGGTATAATCCCTGTACCACTAAAGTATCTGGGAAGTTAACACTGCAAGCTTTAATACTGACTAATACTTCTTTTTTACCTGGAACTGGAGAAGGTACTTCCTCTAAGACTAGTTTGGAGGGATGTCCTAATTCTTTGCACAACATGGCTTTCATAGAGAAGATTTATTTAGAGCTTTGAAAAATCATATAAGCTCTTATTATTTAATTCGCAAGATCACAAAGGTAAAAGGAAATTCTAATTATTTTAATATTTCAAAATTAATTTTAGGATATATATCCTAGAGGTTATTTTAAAACAACTTCGTAGTGAAGTTTAGATTCCCAAACCAGATAAGGCTGGTTTCCGCAACATCGTTCCAATATACAATAACACAGCAAGCGCAATTCCTAGAAATGGCGTCATTCCCATTGCTGTTTCAGAGGCAATGATTCCTCCAATATAACTACAAAGTAAAAAGAACCCAATATTACTTGTTTTAGGAAGGAGATATATTATTACACAAACAATCTCTAATACACCAATATAAGGAGTGATCTCTAGCATATTAATCTTACTCATATTTTCTAACATCCACTCGGCTTTCATTATTTTCTGACTACCACTAAAAAGGATCATAGCGCAGGGAAGGGCGGAGAGTACCCAACCTATTATGTTTCGTGTTTTGCTGATTTGCATAAATATTGATTGAAATAAAATAAAAATCTAATGTATGCAAAAAGTAGGAAAATGTGGGTAGGGTAGGAGTGCTAAAGTTTTATTTTTTAGTCGCTACCAAAGAGCTATTTGTTAAAAGGTAACTCTAACTACCAACCACCAATCGAATCAAAGACAAAATAACAATAGCCGAAATGCCCAACACCGCCGAAGCCGCACTATGCAATTGATAGCCCTGCTTCACTTCCATATTCGTCATTTGGGTCACTACCCAAAAGAAGCTATCATTGGCATGAGAGACTACCGTAGCCCCTGCGCCAATCGCAACCACCACCATCGCTTTGGCAGTCATATCATCTAAGCCTAAGGTAGATAGCATGGGCATAATGATAGAGGCAGTAGTAATAATAGCCACCGTAGAAGAGCCTTGTGCTGTCTTTATAATAGCCGATAAAATAAAGGGGAGTAATAGTCCAATACTAATTTGCTGTACATTTGATTCAATGATGGTATTGATACCAGAAACTTGAATCATTTTTCCAAATGCACCTCCTGCACCCGTGATTAAAATAATAATTGCTGCATTTTTCAAGGCTTCTCCAACCCAACCAGAAGTGCCTAACATGGCTCGGTCAAATTTTTCAGGTAAGAGGAAGGATAAGAGCATTCCAATAGATAAGGCAATCATGGGATTACCTAAAAACTGTAGGATTTCAACAAGGGTACTTTCCCCAAGTGGTAAGGTGGGATAGTTGGCGATAGAACGTAAGACAATTAATACAATTGGAACGATGATCGGTAAAAATGACTTTGTGATAGAGGGGGCTTTTATGTTTTCTTTTTTGTCTTCGGAAGTTTCCTCCACCATTGCTTCTATAAATATTTTGCTACCCATATACTTTGCAAAAATTATGCAAACCGTTAATGCACCTAAACTGGTCATCAAACCATATAAAATGACTTGTCCTAAATCTGCATCAATAATTGCGGCGGCAGCAATTGGTCCTGGAGTAGGTGGGACCATGGTATGAGAACATAGAAGTCCCATACTCAAAGCAATAGCAGTTCCGGCTAAAGAGACCCCAGCCTTTTTGGTCAAGGCTTTATTTAAAGGATTTAAAATAATAAAACCACTATCTGCAAAAACGGGAATAGATACAACATAGCCAATCAATCCCATTGCCCAATGGATTCTTTGTTCTCCTATTATTCGGATTAAAAAATGGGCGAGGGTTTGTGCCCCTCCAGATTTTTCTAAGAAAGTGCCGATAATCAATCCAGCAATAATAATGATCCCGATATTTCCAATCGTTCCGCCAAAACCTTGGTTGATTGTTTTTAGAATTGTCTCTGTGGGAAGCCCCGTTCCTATCCCATAAAATACCGTGACGAATAATAATGCCAAGAATGGATGCCATTTCCATTTGGTCGTTGTCACGATAATGAGTAATATGGAAATGCTTAGGAGGATGAAGTGGAGCATGGAGTTTCGCTTTCTTAAAGTTTAGAAGTTATTGTTTTGTTGTTACTTAGTAACGACGAAATAATAAGTTGGTCATCTGGACGAGAAGATTTTGTTCTCAGTTTTTCTTAAAAAATCCTTGCATAGCCTAGCTACGGAAGTATTTTTTAAGAGAAAATGAGGGCAAAAGATTCCATCCTAGATGTTCAAGTTATTGTTTTGTCGTTACTTATTCCTGTATATCTTAAAATTTTAGAAATCAATTCCCAACAAAAGCGTCTCAATTTTTTGCCATATCTTTTCATCTACTAACATCCCATCTTTTTTATTGGCTATCTCCTTTTTAGAACTTTGTTCTCCGGGATAGTATATGTTGTCCTCTGGATGCATAGTAGCTGCATCACGGGTATAGAGAATAATTTCATTAAGCAGATTTTCATGTAGGGTATGGTCATTAAAAACCTTGGGATTAATACAGAGAAATATTTGAGAAATACCCGTTTCATATTCTTTTTGACTGATGCGGTAAGTGGAGTTACCTGCGGACAGAAGCGTTGCCAACATATCCAAAATCATAGAAAGGGCGGAACCTTTCCAATAGCCAATCGGTAAGGCACGTTTAGAGGCCATAATTTTCTTGGGGTCTTTGGTCAAATTATCGGCCTTATCCCAGCCACCAATAAAGGGCAGTTGTTCGTCTTTTAGTTTATACCCATACATTTTTCCAAAAGAAAATTGAGAGATAGCCATATCTAATAGGATAGGGCCCTCTTCTCTGGGAATAGCCACGATTAATGGATTATTCCCAATTCTATTTTCTTTAGCTCCCCAAGGTGGCATATTAGAAATGGTATTGGTAAAAAAAATAGCAATGCAACCTTTATCGGCGGCCATTTTTCCGTAAGTTCCACCTCGCATCCAATGGTTGGTATTTCGTAAAGCCACCAAACCCATCCCGTGATTTTTTGCCAATTCAACGGCTCTTTCCGTACACTTTACCGCATTTAAAACTCCCGACCCAAATTTGCCATCCCATCGCTCTATGTTTCCAATTGTTTCTGCTTGTGTTGCTTCTGCTTGAATATCCACCCAGCCATTTTTTACATATTTGATAAAAGGCGGGACTCGATTAATGCCATGAGAATTTACGCCTGCTAGGGTACTTTCCGAATGTATCTTGGCTAGTAAGGCTGCTTTTTGGTCTGTAAAATGGTGTTTCAAAAATAGCTTTTTGAGCACTTCTTGCATTTCTTCGTAGGTGATTCGTACCATCTCTAAAATTAGTTATACATTTTTAAACAACTTCAATATGTGTTGGTGGAAGAAAGTTACAAACTTTTTAGATATTGGGTTGAAGTTACAAACCATAGAATTCTATGATTACAAATTTCAGCCATCGACCCGAACATTTTTCAATGAAATATACATGGTATATACATAAGTATTTAGCATTGGCTGTCGCCAATGAAAAAAAATTGAACGCTGAGACGCAGAGTTGCAGAGACTTAGCTATATTTTAACTACACTTGACTCTGCTTCTCTGCGCCTCTGCGTTCAAATTACAACTCCAGATGCGAATTATCACAAAAAGGACCTGTCTTAGTTATTTTACAATTACAAATTTTTGCCTTACCTGTGCGCTTCGCTTCAAATAGTAATGGCTTAAATTTAGACCCATGATGGGAACTATCGCAAAAAGGTGGATTCTTACTTTTTCCACATTGGCAATATAAGTAATTTTTTCCTTTTTCTAATTCAACGAATATCGGTTCTTTTGTCTTAGTACTTTCTTTCTTGTAGCCTCTATGTATTTCACTATTAGGATTATCTGCAGTAATGACTGGGTAGAGATAGGCCGCTGTCCAATGCTCTTTTGGGTCGTTTTCTAAGCCTAATTCGGTTGGAAAGGTTCTAGTAAATTTTGCAGTACCAAATAATTGATCCCAGATAGAAAACATATTTCCATAGTTGCCATTTGGGTCGCTGATGCCATCAATCATAGACTTGCCGTGATGAGCATGGTGAAAGGCAGGGGTAATAAAAATACGCTCAATAACACTGATGATTGGATTAAAAATTTTCCATTTATACAATGGTTCATCCCAATGAATGGTGCTATGAGAACCAATAATTACCGCTTGTTTTAAGATCAATCCTATCGCTACTGCTTTCGCTAAACCTAAAAAGGTACAGATCGCCACCCACCATATATTAGGCATGATTAAGTAATATAATGCAGCATTTCTATAGGAAATAAAAAAGCCCATTTCTTCTGCTTGGTGATGAGGGCGATGTAGTTTCCATAAAAACTCATATTCATGTGCAGAGCGATGGTACCAATATTGCATCACATCGTCAATGAATAAGTAAAAAGGTAGGGCTAAAAACAAACTCCAATGACTTAATGCAAATTGAGCAGAACCAAAGAAGTATGTTCCGAATTGATAAGCACTAAATACAATCAACGGTTTGATTATCACCGATAAGCCAAAAAAACCGCCTACTTCTTGTATCCAATCATTACTCGATCGCTTGGTACGGCTTAAATAGCCTGCTGCGACCTCTATTAGGCCAAAAAAGATCAAAATGCCTAGTACCATGTAGACATCAAAATTTTCTATTCCAAATATTGCTTTATCCATATTTTAATATTTTATATGATAACAAATATAGATAATCCTTAGGAGAAATTGATATACATAAGTTAAGTATTCCTGATAATGTAGAATTGCATTAAAGCAACAAAAAATCACACAAAGAATGTAAAAAACACAAAGGAGGGGTCATATAATACTGTGTTTTCAGCGCAAGTTTATTTAAACTACAATAGTAGTTGACAATTTTATCACATAGGAACATAGGTCACATAGCATAACATTACACTATGTGACCTATGTTCCTATGTGGTTTAAAACAACCCTAGTCTGGTTAATTTTACCCTTCCTTCTTACGTTTTAAAATTCGAGAAAAAGAATTAGGCGTGACGCCTAAGTAGTTGGCGATATGCTTATTAAAAGCAGTTTGAAAGAATTGAGGACTCCGTTGAAGTAATTCCTCATACCGTTCTTCTGGTAATTTATCGATAAGAGATTCGACCCTGAAAATTAAGGTTTGAAGATTTTCTTGTAGGGCGGCTATATATAATTTATTAATGTTAGGATACTGTTCAGAAGTGCTAAGGAAAGTAGGGTGATCGAAAACTAGTAGGTGACTTTCTAAAATAGATTCAAAAGTATATTTGGTTGCTATATTATTAAATAAAGCATCAGGTGCGCCCGAAATAGTATGTTCAGGCCGCAAGAATATATTTTTCTCTTCTCCTTTTTGATTGATATAATATCCCCGCATCATCCCAGACAATATAAAAAAAGATTTCTTAGCAACCGTTCCTGCTTGAATAAGGGACACCTTATTTTTTAATACTTGGTATTGTCCAATGGTAAGTATTTGATCTATGTCCGCTGGTGCTAAAAAGGGATAAGTTGTTTTTAATATGCTTCTTATTGTTAGCGTTTCCATTATGCCCATTTATTTGACGCTAATGTAAGAATTATGATTTAATTTTGGAAATGTATAGATTGGAATAAGTTTACTAAACCTTTAAGGTTTAGGACAAGTTTATCTACACCACAAAAGTAGTTGACAATTTTACCACATAGATACATAGGTCACATAGTATGACGTATGCTATGTGACCTATGTATCTATGTGGTAAAAACACCCCTAGCTATATCATTTTTAATTTTATCAAACTACTTCATTCCTAAATTTGTGGTATAACTAGTATCAACTACGTTGATAAACTTGTCAGGTTTAGTAAACTTAAACTTTAAAAGCGGGGTACAGCTTTACCAAAATTTATTTTCGTACAATCAACTTCGATAAAACAGCGCCTCCATTCATCTCTAAACGAATGGAATAAAAACCACTAGTAATACTATTTGGTAAAGGAATGGAAAAAGTATTTGATCCATTCACAACATTGATAGATTTTTGTTGAATAACTTGACCTAATTCATTGATAATGAAATAAGAAGCAGGCCCTTTTTCTATAGCATTAAAAGAGATGTTCGTATGATTCACCGCAGGGTTAGGAGCGATACTTACTGTTTGGGTAGCAATCACATCTGTAATACTAGTCGATAATTCTTCTTGATGTGGAGCTGCAAAAAATACATCATCTTGAATAGTAATATCAAAATTTCTACGGATCACATCCGCCAATCGAGTTTGTTTAATCGTGGCTATTTCTTCTGACGTTAAGAAAGGTTCGTTTTCATAATAGAAGCGGTCGCCATCTCTTAGTTTTTGAAATTGCTGGCCTACTATTCTCATTGCTGTTTCCCCAAATAATGCACCGGGCATATGATCTTCGGCTAGCATTCCAACCCAAGGGTCAATATCATTAATATCGCCATAAAGATTTTGAATGTTTTGGCGAAGCTCGGTATTGGAAGAGAGTTCTTCAAAATCAGTTAATCTTGATAAGCCTATATCTGCTCGAATCGTATTATAATCTGCCAAGCCTCTTTCCCGTCCACGTTGGATATTAATAGCGGCTAAATCTAAGCCTCCTGCACCGGGAGGGCCAAATAAAAAGTTACGTAGATCATCTACTATTTTACAATCAAAATCTTGCTGTACTTGTACGCTCATTCCTCTGAACAAAGCCTCCATTCCACCTGCTTCCATGAGAGACATTGGGTTGAAGAATATTTCTTTTAGGAGTGTATTTCCTTCTTCCATAATTTCTCCATCGCTGCCCATTCTCACAATATTGCTATTGATGGTTGTATGTCCATATCGGAAAGCTGCTGCTGAAAATACATTAGAAATACTAGGGTTGATAGATGCGTCGTAGCCTTCGTATGCAGGCAGCTGAATCCCTAGTGCTGGCAACCATTCTTCATAAACAATAGCTTGTAGAATGCCACTAACTTGACGTTTAGCTGCCTGAAATAACTGACGATCAGTCCAACTTGGATTTTCTATTTTTAATAGGTCACATTGGCGATTGTGCTCTCTTGCAAATAGCGTATGCAAACTAAGCAACAAGGTATTTTCATTCGCTCGTACATCCCCTGCAATAAACCATTGTCTAGCAAATGGATTGGCCATCGCCATAAATGGAGCATCTTGGTCAATATTTTCGCCCCTTTCCCCGTCTAAAGTATTGAAAGGTAGCAGATTATCTGCTGTCATTTTGAGCTTTCCGTCGCGTAAGGAACGGACCCAAAATGCTCGAAATTCATCTGATCCATAAACGCCAGAACCATCAATGAAATTGGAAATAAAATTCTGAGGAGTTCTTGGATTGGAAGGGTCTGTACCTGTACTATGATCTGCTTCGTTCCGCATTAAAGGAATCATGACTTCTCCCGTTGCCATCGGATCAAAATGTGGATCTCCTATTGGAACGGGTATGCCTATAAAATCCTCTGGATGGGTACTTTCCTCTAATAAAGTAATATCATGGTCTATAAATTGACCGAAGACCCATGCAAAATCACTCAAGCCTAAAGGATCATTTATCAATTCTGATTGAGCAAATAATTCATTGCTAATATGACGTGGATTTGGGCGATTGGCGCCTGCGGGTGCTGCCATTCCATCACTATATCCATTGGTAGTAATTCTATCTATTTGATTCCCTACGGAACCCCAGCCTGGATTTTGTAAATTATTAGCGAAACCATCAATGTTTCTAACCTCTTGAGCAACAGTTATTTGTGACAGGCAAAAAAGTGTAATTAGCGTTATAAGTAGCTTTTTAGTCATGTGTATTGGGCTGATTTATAAAAGTATAGGTCTTGGATGGGGCAGGGATATATAACTTAATGAAAAGTGTCCGCAATTGGCAAAGCGTTCCCAAAAGAAGTGTTAAAATTTTGAGAGGATAGAGTAGGGATGAATGTTGTCAATCTAAGGAGTAGATACCTAAATACGCATAATTCAACGCGGATGACACGGATTTTTCTAGGTCGCCTGTATTAGACGTGTCCAGTAGGTCGAGAGTGTGATATAATACCAGCATACATAAGCGTCAACATCATTCACGACCTACAAAGATCCATATAGCTACGAAGTAGCTCCGCACTGGATAGAATAGAATGTAATTAATGATAAAAAAGGTTCTTTGACAAATCCTGTGGAATAAGATTTTAACCGTCCGATGACTACGTCGTCGGATGGCTAAAATCACCTCATCCGACGACGCTAGTCATCGGACGAGGTGATTTTTCACGAAATTTGTCAGAGAACCATAAAAAATGTCAACGTCTAGATACACGACCTATAAAGATCCAAAAAAATCCGTGTAGCTACGAAGTAGCTCCGCGTTGAATTATGTCCCATTGAGCCGCTTCATTATTCTTAATGCATTAAGTTGACAAGCACTACCGAATACTAACCGCACTAAACCCACTACCTTGCTTCTCCACCTGAATCTGTGTACCAATTCGTTCTTTTAATTCCTTAATATGCGAAATAACGCCAATGGTCTTACCACTAGCCTGCAAATTTTCTAAAGTAGAAATAGCTAAATCAAGAGCAGATTCATCTAAAGTGCCAAAACCTTCATCAATGAATAAGGACTGGATTCGGGTATTTCGGCCTGCTAAATCAGATAGACCAAGGGCGAGAGATAGACTGACTAAAAAGCTTTCTCCACCCGAAAGGGTATTGATAGAGCGGACATTATCGGCTTGATAAGTATCAATAATCTCTAAGGCGAGATCTTGGGTGTTGGGCTTATTGAGTAGGTATCGTCCATGTAATTGAATGAGATGTCTATTGGCCAATTCCGCCAATTTCTTTAAAGTCAGCCCTTGTGCGAATACTCTAAATTTTTTACCATCTCTTGAACCTATTAAGTCATTTAACTTAGCCCATCGGTCAAATTCTTTCTTTTGGACCTCTATCTTTTGCAGGAGTTCTTCTCCTTCTGTTTTTCGTTGCTCGTTATCTTCTAATTGTTGTTTTCTTCTTCCAATTTGTTGCTCATTTTCTAGGTATTTCGCCTCGCTTGCTGCTAGGATTTCTTGCAGATCTACTAGTGTTTCTTGGGTCAATTGCTTTTTTGTTTCCTTTTCAATGGTCGATTGAATATTCTTAAGTTGTTTTTCTTGTATCGCCTTTTCTTTTTGGAGCTGTTCTTTTGTTTGCTCAATGGATTGGACTTTGGCGGGGGGGAGAAATGCTTCTTGTAGGGCGGCTACTGTAGTGAAGCCATATTGAAGAATTTTTTTAAGTAAACTACTTTGAATGCTGTCTACCTCTTTTTTTGTTTTTTTAGTATTCGCTTCGTTGGTCTTTTGATCTGCTATGGAAGTGCGTAGAGCAATTTCGGATTCTTGGGCTTGCTGTGTAGCTATGCTTAGATTATCTTCTAGTTTATTCAACTTTAAGACAAGCATGTTTTTTTCCGCTTCTACTTCTTTCTCTCCGAATAAGGCGATACGTTTTTCTGATACTGACTTGAATTCATTTTGAAGGCTTGCGGATTCTTGCTTTTCAAGATCTAGTTGTTTTGATTCCTCTTTTATACGCTGTTCTATTTGCTCTATTTTTTGATTGATTAATGCAAATTCTTTTTGTTGCGTAACTAATTGCTCTTGATTATTTTTAAATGCTTCTGCTTGTTTTTCTAAATCGGCGATAGCCTTTGTAAAAGACACTTGATCTAGGGTTAACTGGTACTTGGCTAATCTAGTGTTGACCAGTTCTTTTAGTTGCGCTATTTTGTCTTGCACTTCTTGTTGTGTAGCTAATATATTTTTTTGATTACTTTTTAATGTAGCTTCTTTTATTTGTGCTTTTTTTAAAGTCTCTTGTGTAGTTGCTCTGTTTTTATTTTGAATAGAGACTTGTTCGTTATAGGTTAATGCATTATTGATTAACTCTTTTTTGAGCGTTATTTTTTTGACAATATTTTGTGATTGCTCATTTAGAAATAACTGCTTTGTAGCGAAGGTTTCTTCCCTTTTCAATTCGGCAGCAATCAGTGGTATTTTTTCTATTTCTTGTTGGATTTGAGTAAGTAATGTATCTTGCTTATTATCCAATTGTTCTGACCGTTGTTTGATTAAATGTTCTATTTTGGAACGAGTAGTTACTTGCTGATTCTGAAATTTATTACAATCTTGCTCGACAATATCTAATTCTTTTTTAGCTTGATCTAATTCTTGTTTTGCTTCATTGACATAGGGCGTAGTACTCGTTAAAGTTCGGAACGGGTGACTTGTAGAAAAGCATAGAGGGCATTTATCTCCTTCTTTTAGTGTACTTCGTTCTCGTTCATAGTTAGCCATTAGTTGCTCGCGCTCGTAGGCCTGTAGCTTGAAGTCATAATGCTTTGTCAATTTGTCTTTAATTTTTACTGTTTCCAGTAGTTGACTTTCTGTGGCTTCTTGTTGTGTTGATAATTTTTTAATTTCGTCATCGTAGGTTTTGAGATAGGTTAAAAGTTCTTCGTAATCCTTACTAAGAATAATTAGATTTTGTAAGTGTTGTTGCTGATGATTTAATCGTTCAATTTCTTCGTGAATCAAAGGTAGTAATTGATTGACATTCTGTACTTTATATTCTTTTAGCGGGTTGTTTATTTTTGCTTCGAGTGCTGCTAATTTAGCATTTGTTGTATTATCTGCAGTAGTAGATTTTTCAATAGCCTCTTTTATGCTATTTAGTTCTTGTGCAATATCCGATGCTTCTTTTTCATTTTTTTTTGATTCTTTATGAATTTTTGTCAAGTCTTCATAATAGATCTTCAAAGTGGGGAGGTCTTCGGATAACTGTTCCAAGTATTGGTTTTCTTTTAGCCAAGCAGTTCGTTCCTCAATATTCGTTTGTAATTTTACTTGCGTTGTTTTTAATTTTTTTTCTTCTTCTTGAAATTTTTCAAATTGAGTTGTTAAGGCTTTTACCTCTAGTAACTTTTTATCTAATGGGCTTTTTTTCTCTTTTAACAAAACGTCTAACTCAGCTACTTCTTGAAATAGTTTTTCTTGGGTTACTTTATTTTTTTTGGCCGTTTCGAGCAAGGCTGTTTGTTCTTTTAGATAGGTACTAGTTTTTTCTTTAGTTAATTCGTGGTTTCGAATATCCTTTTGCAATTGCATTGCAGCTAGACTTAATCCTTGCTGGTTGTTTTCTAAATTATTTAGCTGAATAATATCTTTTTGAAAGACGGCTGTTTTTTTATGATTTTCTAATTGCTCAAAAGCGGGTAGGGCAGCGTTCCATCTTGCAGTAACCTTTTGAAGAACTTGGGTTTCTTTTTCCAGACTAGCTTCTAGACCAGTCAAATTTTCTAACCAAGCTATTTGTTTTTTATAATTACCTATTTCTTTATGGAGTGCTTTTCCTCCTTTTTCAAAATTCTTTTTCTCTTTTTCTAATTCTTTTTGATCCTCTTTATCTAATATCTGAAGGGCGCCTAATTCTTGTTTCAAAGCTAGATACTTTCCTTCCTCTAAACGGAAGCGATCAAAAGCAGCGATAGAAATGTCCGAATAAATATTGGTGCCTGTAATTCGTTCTAGTAAATTACTTCTATCCTTTTCTGTTGCCTTTAAAAAGGCGGCAAAATCTCCTTGCGATAACAAAACAGACTTGCTAAAACGATGATAATCAAGTCCTGTAATTTGTTCTGTTTGTTCTTCAATCTCTCTAATTTTTGTAGCTACTATTTCAAATTCTTTGCTACTTTCTTCCCATTTCGCTAATTCTCTTTTAGTCTTTATCGTTCCATCTATTTTTCCATGTGCCCTCCGAAGTACCCATTTACTTCTATAAATATTCGTGCCTACAGAAAATTCTACTTCTGCATAGCTATCGGTCGCCCCATAAGATAGGACCTCTTCTACATTTTTATTTCGATGAATTCTTCCATAGATACCTAAGGTTAAAGCGTCTAATACAGTTGTTTTACCAGAGCCAGTATCTCCAACAATAGCAAATAAGCCTGTACTTCTCAGTGGTTCCACTTGAAAATCAATAATCGTTTCTCCTCGAAGCGAATTAAGGTTATTAAATGCTATTTTTAATATTTTCATATAGCTTGGCTTGCTTTACTAATGATATTTTTTATGAATACAGAGGCACGGAGCGCACAGAGGTTATTAACGACGAATTATTGGTGGCAGACATTTTAAAAATGGCTGACACCTTTTCGTAGATCCC
>CAKZUM010000738.1 GCA_937921525.1 uncultured Saprospiraceae bacterium | reverse complement strand
CGAAATATCCGAGTGATCCAAAGAATAATAACTGCGCCGAGCGTAGCCGATACAATCATTCCTACAATATTCTCAGGGAGATTTACACCAAAGGTATCCGATACAATTTTTACAATACCAGAGCCAGGAGTAATATTGAGTTGCTGAAAGATATACCCACCAATGACTGCTCCCGCAATACCCAAGATGGAATTAATAACAAAGCCAAATGAATCTCCAGACATGATACGAGCAGCTAAAGCTCCAGAAATAGAGCCGACCACTACCATAACAAAAATGTTAGTAATATCAGGATTATTAAAATTATCAAGAATACCCATTGTAATTATTTGTTTTCTAAGTGACAAGAATTGGCTGTTTGCTTATAGAGGCAACAGCTTCATAATAGTTTATGGCAAATTTAATGAATCCGACTATCAGATAGGGAAAAGTAGCCGTTGAAAACTTTTTCGTTAAAATAAAATATTTATTTATATACAAATATTTTAAAATAAAATAGAAATAAGGTTTTGAAAAACAGAATAAAATATATTTTATAAAACATAAAGTGTGTTTAAATAGAGCAAAAAAATATCCATTTAAACGAAACTTTTTTTTAAAATATATGGTGAGTTGATTAAATATTTATACCTTAGCAGCAGATTTACGACATGATGATCCATAAAAATATCCTTTCCCTTTAAGAACATTTCTTTCTACAACTTCGACATTCAAAAAAAATTCGTGCTCTAATAGTAAGTAGTACTATGAATAACATGAATTTACACCATTTGGGATTACCTAGCCTTATCTATAATTACGTCAACAATGACCATATTCTATAGGCAGGACTAACTTAAAGATTTAATTTTTTAAGTAAGGCCATCCTAAACGCTGACATGATGGATACTTTATGTCTTGCCATCAGCAGCATAACCGATTTAAGGACATCTTCGTACCTCAACGAGAGTTATAAACTCTTGCACTAAGTTACACTATGAAATGCAAGTTCTCCTCGTTGGGGTATTTTTCCCGACCCCTCATTTGATGTTTATTACCTCGTTCTTTGCTGCATTCGCTTGTTAAATTCCACCCGCTTTACACTCTTATCTTCCTTCATTAGTGCTAACATTTTTTTAGAATCTATTGCCTCTACATCAAAAGTAAATAAGTACATGTTGGCTAATTTTGAAATGGGCTTCTTTAGTTGCATACCATACTGCTTATAGGTAAGGGCCCATTCGGTAGCTTCTTTGGTATTGTCGATTTGTATGATTAGCTCATTATCAATTATCACGTCTGGCAAGACTTCTCTTTTGCGCTTATCAGCTCCTTTTCTTGGGGCAACCCAACCTTGTTCTATTACAAAACCCATCATTTGCTTATCAAAATTTTTCAGGCGTTCTGGTTGTCTAGCTCTCCATTGGATTGCTTTATCTTTTCCGCCTTCGTATAGGTGTACTGTAGTCGTTGGTAAATCTTGGATACGCATCCCGTAAGATTTTTCTGCCGACCAAATATCCGCCTTGTCGCATTGCTCCGTCAAAGTAGCTAACTGTGCTGGGGTCAATTGCATAACGAGTGTATCTTCGACTACAGTAAAGCGTTTTCCTTCAAATATGGTCCAACCATCTTGGTATACCGTCATTTTGAAAGTAGGACAACGTCCATAACAAGGGGACTTAGAATACGCTATGATTTTTGGTAAGGCTCTTATTTCTTGCTCTGTTAGGTCCTTTTTTACTGCAGATTCCACTTGTGCTTTTTGCTTCGATTTACAAGAAAAAGTAAGGAACATTAGTAAAACACCTATTGCTGGAAGTATATAGGACATGGATATTTTCATAATAATTTAGTTTGGTAGTTAGGAACATACTCCTAGTCTGACGAGTATATTCCCATATCGTAACTTAAAAAGTAGTTAACTTCATAAACAGGATGCAAATAATGCACCTATTACATAAAACGGAAGGAAGTAGTGCTTTGTTGGAGGTGGATGGAGAATTAAGTGGCCGTTTATTCTACTATGCTTGATTCTTTGTATATAGACCGTCAGAAATAAAAGCGGTAACCTCATAAAGTTGCCGTCGGATGACTAACGTGGTGTGCGCCGTAAACTTGTATATATCTTTCTATTATTTACTCTAAGGAATACTAATATCAGCAGTAATAGGAAAATGGTCAGAATAAGTAAGATCTTTAATAGTCTGGTAGTTTTGAAAATGCAAACGATCATCAGCTAGAATATAATCGATTCTAAGAAACGGAATGTTTCCTCGGAAAGAGAATCCAAGGCCTCTTCCTTGCTCCATAAAGCCATCGGTTAATTGATTCGTAAACTTATTGTATATATAAGAGATAGGGGAGTCATTAAAATCTCCACAGACAATTACAGGGTACGGACTTTCATTAATATGTTGTAGCAATTTGTCTGTTTGCTGCACTCGCTTTCTACTCCTATAAGCATATTGAACGAACATCTTCTTTAGCAAATGGACTCTTTCCTTGAAGCTATGTTTTTTTCGATCAATCATTACATTTGCGGCTTTAGTTATATGGTTAGATTCCAGATGCACATTATACAATCGAACGATTTTGTTCTCAACAGGTACATCAGCCCAAGAACAAGAATTTATAGAATCTTCAAACTTAATTTGCCCAGTATTGATAAAAGGGATTTTAGAAAAAATCCTAGTTCCTTTATTGCCAAAAGAATGTGGAAATTGTAATTCCTTAACCATCATCATATGACTATCATAATCGACCTCTTGGGCACATAAATATTGACTATCTCCAAGATGTTTAATAATATTTTTTATAGCCTCTGGCTGGAATTGTCTGTTGGTGAGCGCAATATCATCGAAATTTTTGACATTATAAGAACTGATTGTAGTTCCTTCTTTATTTGGAATGTTTGATGTATTGAAATAAGAAGTACCTATTATTGCCCCTAAATGTTGAATACCCAATAAGATGGCAACTAATGATAATAGCACATACTGACGATTGATTTTAGTGAAAGTCCAACCAACTATAAATAGTATGTTTGTTAAGATTAAAATAGGGTAGAATAAGCCTAATAGTGGTATCCTCCTAATCTCTAGTGGATTAAGATAGGGAATAATATAGGTTAGTGTCAACAACAACGCACAGCCTATATTTAGTAATAAGAAGAATGTTCGAAGCATTTGTTTTTATCTATAGGGGCTATCAAGCTAACTAGGACGATCTGACCGCTGATCTCTATAACTAACCTCTCTTCAAATCTAACACTTTAATTTTAAAAACCAATACAGAATTAGCAGGAACGGAGACCCCTTTTTCATAAATAGGCCTCGGGCCATAGGCTAATTTTGAAGGAACTAATAAGATACCTTCACTTCCTTTATTAAAAAATTGCAAGCCTTCTTCCCAACCCTCTATCACTTTTCCTTTGCCTAAGGTAAACGAAAAAGGAGCGGCTTTTGTTTTTTCAAAAGGATTACCATCCGTTAAGAAACCCTCATATTGTACTTGTAGTTCATCTCCTGGTTGTGCTAAATCACCTTTGCCTGCTTTCGTTATGACATAGCTTAAGCCAGAATTAGTTCGTTTAGTCCTTAATTTATTATTCAAAGCATATTCTTGAATCCGCTTTTTGTCGGTGATAAATTGTTCTTTTATTTTCTTTTGATAAGCGATTTGTTCCTTTTTTTCTAAATCTAGCATATAATCGTTGTACTCTTTATTATTAAGAATTTTAACAACTTCTATGTCATAAATTAGATCAGTATTGGGCGGTACAGTAGTACCTGCACCTCTTTTTCCGTAACCCATATTGGAAGGAATATAAAGTGTGCCTTTACTTCCAACAGGGAAAAGAGTAGTTCCTAAATCCCAACCTCTAATAACTTGATTGTATCCTAGTTGAAAAACAAATGGGGCCGTTGGATCAGACTCTTCGAATATGGTTCCATCTAATAATTTGGCGGTAAAATTCAGCATCACATAGTCTCCTTTTTTGGGCGTAGTACCAGTTCCTTTTTTATCTAACTGATAGTATAGACCATAGGCCTGCTTTGTTTGGATATTTTTATCCGTTAAAAAAGCATCAATAGAGGCACTTTGAGCAAATCCAAGATGTGCGAAGCAACAAAATAGTATACTAAAAAAAATAGTCCTTAAAATCATAGTAATTTTTTTTCTTATATCTAAACGTCCAAATTTGATACCACTTATGAAGGTTTGTATACAATTAGTAAAAAATTAACAAGATAGGGTAGTCTGAAATTAGAAGGTAGTCTGAAATTAGTTGTAACTGCTTGGTTTACCCTAAGGGAAATAAAAAGGCGGATAGCAAAGCTACCCGCCTAGATAGTGATCCTGACGGTGGGGGGAAAACGCCAAGACTCTATATATTTTAATGACTCATTTAATTTTCTATTGCGGACAAGCGTTTCTGTAAATAGTCACGATAGGATTTACTCTGCTCGATAGCTTGTTCCGTAAATATATTTTGGGGCAATGCTTCTAACTGTTGAGAAGCTTGCTGAAAATAAAATAGCATTTTTCGGGTCAGTTGTTCTTCGTTTTCAGGAGTTAGGGAGACTTGTGATAAAGCCACCGCATAATTGAAATAATTATAAGCACAATTTTCTAACTGCGTATCGAATAAATCAGTCAATTCATTAGCTACCTCACATAATTCGATCATTTGTTTTTGTACCATCAATAAAGAATCAATGTTTTGATTAGCTTGCAAGGCATCTGCTAAATCTGATAGATATTCTTGATACTCTATTTGTGTATGACCCAACTCTCTTCTATTATCTTCTGTTGGATTAAATTGATACGTGTTAATCGCTTTTAATAGTAGTTGGTCATGATACGATAACTCCGCATAATTAGTAATAGAATCAGTAATAGTTGAACAATCACTAATTTCAATAGCACTTAACAAAGAATCCGTTGATAATTGAAACGTCTCAATAGAGATAGGGCAATCTAATAATTGCCATTTAGGACTAGCGGGTAAATGATTTATAATGAACTTTTTAGGAGAAGTACAATAATATTTTTCTCCAAATTTTTCATAAAAATCACTTTGATTATTCAATAAACCACTATCCCAAGTAGCATCTAATAGATACCAACGATCATTAATTTTTGCAGCATTCCAAGAATGTGTTGGATACTTTAAAAAAGGAATTTGATCTAAAGAAGTCTTTACATATCCAGAAATGACCGTTGTGGGAATATTAGCAATTTCACACATTGATTTTAAAAGTGTTGAATAGCCCCAGCAAATGGCTTTTTTTCTTCTTAGAATATCTTCATTGTTTTTATTAATTCGTTCATTGTCAACTGCCGCATTATCATACTCGATATTATGGATAATCCACAAATAAATACTTCTAAGTTTTTCTTCTTGTCGTTGAACAGGTGTAATTAAGTATTCTGTTAATCCCTTCAAATCTGATTTAAGTGCAAGGGGTACAGTTTGTATATGTTGTAGGAGTAAACTATCTATTGATTTTTGACTCCATGTATTAAAACTCCAAACGAAAATGAATAAAATAGTGAATAAATATTTCATAAATCAACGAGAATTTTGAAACTATTCCTCTGAGAATTTTAGGATGATTAGGAACAATCCTATTTGGTAGCTGAAACGCTAATTTCTTCGATCTATTAATTGCTCTAATGCGGCTAAATGCACTTCAAAAGCCTTTTTCCCTTTCTCGGTAACTTGATAAGTAGTTTGTGGTTTTTTTCCAACGAATTTTTTTTGTACCAAAATATAATCTTCTTTTTCTAAGGCCTTAATGTGGCTGGCCAGATTGCCATCTGTCAATTCTAATAACGCTTTCAAAGCCTTAAATTCTACCCAGTCATTAACGACAAGAATAGACATAATCCCTAGTCGAATTCGATTATCTAGTTTTGTTTCTTTTAATATAGAAAGTATCTCTTTCATATAATCCTTAACCTGTTATCGAAGTTATTCAAAAATGTATTTCAGGTTTGCAAATCTGTATTACAAGAACCTAAAACCTAGTTTTTAGAACCTCACACTACAATTTTTTGCCTCTAAACTATATTTTTAAAAAAACTTCATCGCATCTTGTATAGGAATGTACATTTAGTATTGAACCATTCCTTAAACCTCCAAACTTTATTATTCGTATTTACGGTACATTTTTACGCCATAAAAAATATGCAAAAAACCAAAACCAAGTGCCCAAAACTCTAAGCCATAAGGAAGGAAAAACAACGCCAACAATCCTAAGCATAATTCAAGATACCCTAGATTACGCATATCTCCATAGGTGAATTTACTAGAATTGAGCAAAGCTAATCCATAAAAAATTAAGGTAGTTGGTGCTAATAATCCTATCAAATGATGAGAGAGTAGTGCCAAACAAAAAACACCTCCTGCCGCTAGAGGAACTAATAAATTGATTAGTAATCGCCGAGTGAGTGCATCATGTATTCCTACTTTTTGCCTTTTCTTTTTAGCCTTACGATAAGTAAAGTAAATACCAGAAAATATTGCACCCGTAATAACAAAAAAAGCATTTAATATAAAAAAGGAAACATAGTTTAGACCCCATTTTTTTATTTGAAAAGCTTCTTCATAATATACACTCTTCGACTCAAAAGGGATTGTTTCTAGAAAAGCATAGACAAAACCTACTCCTATCAATGCAATGATACCTGCGGAAATTCCAGATAGACCACTTAAAGAAATAAAGCGGGTAGATCGCTCCATTAAAGACCTAATTTCTTCTAAGGTAGCTGAGGGGTTGTTTTTTGGATTCATTACCATTATTGAAATTTATATTCGCAGTTTCTTTTTTGAAAAAGAACTTTGAATTACAAAGTAAATGCTTTTTTTTGTGATCTGCAAGGTCTTGTTGTTTTGGCGTCAATCAAGAGGAAGGAAGTATTTATTGGTAGGTATATCTTAGTAAGTGGTGTAGACTGGATAGAGAACGGGTGTGAGGTGGGTGTTGGGTGTGGTGGGTATGGTGTGTATGTCGGGTATGGTGTGGAGATCGAGAGTGGGTGTGGAGATCGAGAGCGGTGGGGTGAGAATCCTCGGATTTCATCCGAGGTTATTCATGTTCAACTACTCCGTAGTTGTTAGGTGTAGACTTTGTATTTTAAAAAAAAACGCCTAGCATCGGTTGATGTTGGGCGCTTTCTTCTAAAATTGTATTGGAGTGTTTAGCTTTGTTATTTGTTATTTGTTATTTGTTATTTGTTATTTGTTATTTTTTCAATCCAGGACTTCTATCCAAAAATTCATTATATAATTGAATATGTCTACTATCAATAGCCACTTGCCAACCATTGATGAATAGGTGGCTGATCTGAGTTTTTGTTTCAAAAGGGTCGCCGTTGGTTACGATTAGGTTTGCGCTTTTGCCTACTTCCAAAGATCCCAATTGATCCGCAACGCCAAAGATTTCGGCAGGATTAATGGTGACCGCTTTTAATGCCGCCTCTTTTCCCATCCCATAGGCAGCAGCAAAACCAGCATTAAAAGGAAGGTTTCTAACATTTTCAGAATCATCTGTTCGTATAGCTACTTTGACACCTGCTTTATGCAAGATACCTGCATTGGTGTATCGACTATCATAGCGATCAGAGGATCTAGTAGGAATACTTAAAATAGGGCCGGTGATAACAGGAATGTTGGATGCCGCAATTTCTTTAGCCACTCTCCAACCTTCAGCGACACCTGTTAGCACTGCATTGATCTTATTTTTTTGTATCCATTTGATAGCAGATAATATACCTTTCTCTTGGTTCACTTCTACTAGGACAGGCATTTTTCCTCGCATGACTGGCAGCATTGCTTCCATTTGAGGATTGTATTCTGGTCGTAGCGTTTTATTAAATTGACTAGCGGAATCAATCTTTGCATAGAGTGTTGCTTGTTCCCAAATGTCATTAAGATTCTTTAGGTTTTTCTCTTCTTCTTTTTTTCTGTCTTCCTCGGATCGTCTGTCCCATCGACTACGTTTACCAGCAGTAGGGAAGTTAATAGCTACCCCTTTGAATCCAGCATACATTTGATCTGGTGTATAACCGACCAAGTTAATTAAGGCAGCTGTTCCGGGAATGAGGCCACCTGTTGGTACAGAAAGAACAGTAGTCACTCCGTTGACTCTAGTTACTGGGATGGCTACATTATTAGGATTAATCGCTGTCAAGGCTTGCATGTGCGGCTTAATATCACCTACCTCATTATGATCGACTGTCAAAGACACGGCATTCACTTCTGCCATTCCTAACTGAGTGCCACTATCAATCATACCTGGGTAGATAGATTGGCCGGAACAATCAATTTTAGTGGCTCCATCTGGTATGGAAATATTCTTCCCGACAGCAGTTATTTTTCCATTTTCAATAAGTAAGCTGCCATTCTCTATAGTACCTTTAGTGACGGTTACGATAGTAGCATTGTTGAGGGCAAAAGAGCCACTAGTGGCCTTTGCTGTTTGTGCTTTTCCTTGATAATAAAGGCAACAAAATAGGAGTATATATAAGATGTTATATTTCATTTTTATAAAATTTTATTTAGATCATGGTGATTTTTAAGATCAGCATGAAATACTTAGTCACAGTGGAAAAATTACTTTCTCCTCTGAAAGCACGTTTACTAAACCTCAAAGGTTTAGTAAACGTAACAAAGGAGTTTCAATTCTCGATCAATGCTTATGCAATTGCTCACTCACACCTTCCATACAAGCATCGTTTGCATGGTCATGTGCTTTGGATTCCATCATAAACATAGGTTCTGCTTCCTCTGGATTAATGTCCACTCGCATATCATTAGCATCTTTTTTAATATCAAAATACACCAACCCGTCAATAATCGTCATTTGAGGAATCGCATAAATAGAAAGTGGATGTGCATTGAAAATAGCAATATCGCCTTCCTTTCCTTCTTCGATAGAACCGACCCTTTTATCAATTCCTAATTGTTTTGCAGGATTAATTGTAATTAAAGAAAGTGCTTCTTCATCACTTAAACTACCATAGCGTTGCGTCTTTGCTGCCTCATGGTATAGATGCCGAATTAATTCCCCTGAATCAGAGTTGATGGAAGTAACAACGCCATTCTTTGTGAGGATAGCTGCATTATAAGCGGTAGAGTAGTAGACCTCAAATTTGTAAGCCCACCAATCCGCAAATACAGAAGCACTAGCACCAAATTCTGCTAACTCAGGTGCTACTTTAAATCCTTCATTGACATGTTGGTAAGTGATTCTATTTACACCAAAATCTTTTAAAACATTCATCAACATCAATATCTCATCTGCTCTATAGGAATGACAATGAATGATAATATCCCCTCTAAGAATATCTGCCATAGTTTCTAATCGGCGATCATATTTTGGCGCAGTAGCAGTAGTGACCTTACCTTTTGTTTTATTGTAAGTATCCCAAGCCTCCATATATCGTTGGCCTTTTGAAAACTCAGCGCGAAAAACTTGTTCAATACCCATACGAGTTCTAGGGAGAATACCTCTACCTTCTCCATGTACTCGCATGGGGTTTTCACCCAATGCAAATTTGATCGTTCTAGGAGCACCAACCATTCTTAATTCCTCTGGATCAAAAGTACCGTATCGGTGTTTGATAGTTTCGCATTGTCCACCTATTGCATTGGCCGATCCGTGCATCGCATGAGAGATGGTTACGCCTCCTGCTAACGCTCGATAAATACCAACATCCAAGGGATCTAGTGCATCGCCTACCCATACTTCCGCAGTACTGGGAGAGGTCGCTTCATTGACGACATCTAATGCAATATGAGAGTGGGCGTCGATGATGCCAGGCATCACAAATAGACCAGTAGCATCTACTGTCTCCGTATCGTCTCCTGCACTTAAATCTTTTCCAATACTTTTGATTTTACCATCTTTTATTAGTACATCCGTTTCTGTTAAAGTACCATTGGTGATGGTTAGGACGGTGCCATTTTTTATTAGAATATTTCCTGTTGTTTGTGCTGTTCCAACAAAGGCCAAACATAAACAAAGGAAGAAAAGAATATTATTTTTCATGATTATTTTTTTGAGAACAGAGAATTGAGAGCAGACCAGCCCGACTGCCGTCAGGCGGGCGGGGAATAGAGATAGATTTCGTTTAAAATATTTTTTTCAGTTTTAAACGAAATCTGCCTCTGCTCTAGCTTCTCGCTTCTCTACTCTAGAAATTAATATTATTCAGGAACACGTTCTCCCTCGACATCAAAGCTACCCAATTCAGGAATAGTGACACTCCCTTCTATTGAGTCTTCGTCAATAGTTAATGTCAAAGCAGCTTTAGCAGAACCTGAATCATCAATAGGAACTAGGAAAGTTAATTCATTTCCATCAAGTACTGCCTCTTGAATATCTTCTGCACCTTCTGCCATTTCGTTAGTGATAGACCCTGTAATATTTCCATCTTTATTTTTTAAGATCAACACCCCACTTGATGGTGTGCCGGGAATATTAATTTCATAATTCCAAGTACCCACCACTTTTGCTGCCTCTGAACTATCTGACTTTTTCTTTTTCTTTACTTCATATTCAAAAACTTTTCCTTCAACTATTACAAAACGAACATTTGATTTTTCTTCAAAATAAGGTTTGTCGCTAATGACTAGATTCGCTAACTTCCCTTTTTCTAAAGTGCCCATCATTTTAGAAACACCTAGTTGTTTAGCAGGCACGGTGGTGAGTGCAGCCAAGGCCGTTTCTTGTGTCAAACCATTCGCTATCATTTTTCTTAGATTCGGTCGAATGTTTGCAGTTTTCGTATCAATAGAAGTGAAGCCAAAAGGAATATTTTTATCTTGAAAAAATGCTGCTTGCGCATTGTATTGTTTCAATGCTGCTTGTTGTTTTTTCTGGAAAGGTGTTAATGCTTTTTCTTTTTTCTTATCTGTTGCTTTTTCTTTTTTGGCAGTATCTTTTTCTTTTTCTTTATCGTTTTTTTCTTCTTTACCTTTTTTAGATTTGCCTTTTTTGGAAGGATCTTTTGGTAAATCTAAAGATAACAAAACAGGCGTTCGTGTACTTTTAATTTTATCAGCTAGATGCCAACCTTGCTTTACATCTACTAAAACTAAAGGAAAATCTAATTCTTTTTGTAATGTAAAAACTCGATGAATATCTTTTACAGCAGGGGCTTTAAAAAATACAGACTGTGATTTGTCAATAACAGGATAGAAAGCTTGTAATACTCGATCTTTTGATGGTCTATTTTTACCCACAGGATTTAAGCGGTAATTTTTTTCATTCGTTTTAGCTTGCGCTGCTTGAGCGTATAGCTCTCTAAATTTAGACATGACCGCTATCAATGTAGCAGGGTACACATTTCCTGCCCCTTGAAGTTGGGCATATAGTGCTGTATTATCCGAATAAATAAAATCATCGGGAGTCGCACCATTTAGTAATAATAAAGAACCACCTCCCGGTAGCATTTTTCCTCTCGGAACTACCTGTGCTGCTGTATAGCCTAACTTCCTCATATCTGCTATGGATTTGTCCTTAGGATTCAATAAATCTCTGACTTGCAGGTGAGGCTGTATTCCTGCTTTTTCATAGCTAGGATTGGCAGCATCTTTTTCTCTTCGACCTCTAGTGCTACCTTCCTTTTTTTCTGGCTGACTAATACCTACATGTGAAATGCCGTCAATAAATCCAGCATATACATACATAGAATCAGCTTCTAAAATTTTAGCGTTTGCAGGAATAGGTGTTCCTTTTCCTACAGCTTGTATCAAGCCATTATCAATAATGAGCGTACCCAGTTCAATTATTTGACCTGGCTTTTGGACGATATGGACATCCTTTATGGCAATAGTTTTAGTAATAGGTGATAAAGCTTCTTGAGCAAAAGACCTAATACACATTACTAACAAAAAGAAAAGTGTCAGTAAATATTGTTTTTTCATAGTTAATAATTTTGAATTGGCGTAAATGGATGAATTAATTTTAATTGATAAGTCAGTTATATATTTTTAAACAACTTCAATGTATAAAAGCTAAGGTAGTGAATAAGTTGAAGTATATCTAATGTTGTTGATTACAAAATAACTAGACTAGTATTAGATTACTGTTTTGTTACTAAATATTAATTTTAAAGCAGTTTTTCTTATATATTGACTGTCACAAAATGATAATTGATGGTAAGTTATCGCGTTGATTTATTCTTAGATTTGATAATATTTTTAATCAGACACCAGCTTATAGCTGTCTCGATTTCCTTCCAGTAGAGTCAATCAAATCAACATCGGCGTTTTAGTAGTTAATACTCGTCCTTATTTGCAGTCTGATTTCAGATGCACCAAATTTAGAGAAAATCAAAAATAAGTTGGCCGCTATTAAGATTATTGTTTATCTTAATTTAGTAATCTAAAATGCACCAAGTCATTTTCAAACAACTTCCTTATATTATAGAACTATTCCCCTCTACTTTTTAATAAAAACAAGCTATAATGATGCAATCCGTCTTTAGGTGTATTATATTTTTGTGTTTATTTTTTTGGATAGCAATAGAGGGCTTTTCTACTGTCATACCAATTGAATTAGGCGATAGAGCAGAACGGGCAGAACAAATTGTTTTGGCAAAATTAGTCTCTAGTCACTCCTACTGGGATGCGACAAATAGCAATATATATACCAATCACCAATTACGAGTTACGGCCTATTTAAAAGATGGAAATCGACAGGAATTTATCAATGTCATAGTCCCTGGAGGGGTCGTTGGAGAAGATGCCCAAGTAGTTTTTCCCAATATAGAAATGCATACGGGAATGGAGTATTGCGTATTTTTAAAAAGAGCCCCTATTCACAAAATCCAGCCTCAGTTAGCAACCTCCAAATTAGCAAATACCTATTTCCAACCATATGCATATATGCAAGGAGTGTTGCCTTTGCAAGAAGGAAAATATATAGAGCCGATCACTAAAGAATCACTTTTAGAAGATGTTTTAGTAGACAAGATATTTGAGAAAGCACAAGTGAAAGCCTTACAACCTAGTGGTGTTGTTTTTAGATCTCGAACTCATGAACTACCCAGAAAAGCAGCCAATAAAAATACCTTAATACTAAAAAATGGCTTAGGCGAAACGACTAATACATTTGTTGGCGGATCAATAGAAGAAGAAAAGGAACTTATTATACAGGGGAGTAATTTCGGAAATTCCGTTGGATTTGTTCAGTTTAGTAGTAGTAATACTGGTGGAATTAGTAAAGAAATAATTGACTATGAGACGGATATTGTTTATTGGCGTAATGACGAAATCCGTGTTAAAATACCCCACTTTGCAGGAACAGGTGTGGTCGAAGTGAAAAATAATTCTGGCATACTAATCAATAGTGCAGATATTGTAATAGAGTGGACTTTAAATCCTGTGTATAGTAATTACAGAGATTTTGATCAACACACTCGTCAAATGCCTAAATTATTAAATGTTGATGGACGTGGTGGCTACACGATTCGATTTAATACTTCTTCTGGATTTGGGATAGATCCAATAGCGGTAGCAGCCTTTGAACGAGCAGTAAATACTTGGAGATGTGGAACAAAAGTTAATTGGATAGTAGATAAAACAGGCACAACGGCAGGCGTCGTCAAGGATGATCTGTGTGTTGTTCAGTATAGTGCCGATTTGCCAGCAGGTATTTTAGGCTTGGCAACTACCCGTTATAAAGCATTAGGAAGCACTAAATGTTTGGGGATGAATACACTTTGGAGTGTGAGGGAGTTTGATGTAGAATTTACACCCAATGCTAACTTATTGAGTGGTTATGAGTGGAATTTTGGAGAAGAAAATACAAGTACTAGTAATTTTCAATTTGACTTTGAGAGTATTGCTTTACACGAATTAGGTCATGCCTTGGGCTTAGGGCATGTAATAGACGAAGAAGAAGTCATGCACTTTGCTATAGCTAATGGACAAGAAAGAAGACATCTTAATGAGGGGGCTATTGCGGCCGGTAATTATAAAGTAGATTTAAGTGTTGAAAGAAACTGTATTACTAGCCGCCCAGTAATGACACATTATGATGGTTGTTCTGATGTAGCCACACCTGCAGCAAAACCCACCGCATACATAAAAGTTTTATTAGAAGGTTTATTTGATCGTGTATCGGGTGAGATGGAAGCAATAATGAGTTTAAGTAATCTTATACCAAAAGACCAACCATACCATGATAGTCCTTACGATTATCAAGGGACAGAGACTTTAGAATCTGGTCTAACCAATGTAGTAGATTGGATATTAGTCCAATTAAGAGAAGTCAATAATACCTCTGTTGTTGCCCATCAAAAGGCTGTTTTATTAAGAAAGGATGGGTATATTGTTGATACAGATGGTGATGAAGAAATAGATTTTGGTTTACTTCAAAATGATAGTTTTCATGTAGCAATTTACCATCGGAGTCATTTGCCTATCATTAGTAGAGAACCCCATTTTTTTCAGACGACTCCAACGACTTTTGATTTTACGCTATCAGCGTCTGCTACAATGGGAGAATCGCAGCAAAAATTAATTGATGATAAATTTCTATTAAATTCAGGAGATTTCGATGGAAATGGAATTATCAATAATCAGGATTTTAACTTATGGAAACTGAATAGTTCTGCTATCAATGTATATGTACCTGCTGATGCAGATGGGAATGGTGTTATTAATAATCAAGATTATAATCTATGGAAAGCTAATCGTAGTAAGGTGAGTGTGTTGGCGGAATAAGAGTGGTAATAGGCTATAAAAAAGTGTCGAATACCTTCGTAGGTGTCCGACACTTTGGAGAAAGTTCAGGTGTCAAGTTCAGGTGTCAAACTTACAAAGTGTTGACAACTAGATTTGTATAAAAAGGTCGTTTTATTTTTGACACAGTTTATTGAACAGTCTCAGCGTGCTCTTACAATTTATAGATTTTCTTGGTAGATTTTTTCTTCTTCTTTTGTACAGGTTTACCATCTTCTCCACGTGGTGCATTTTCTTGTTCCTCTTGCCCTTCTTGTTGTGGAAAAATTTGCCCCAAATCACCGCCCATCAAAGGGCCTAGTAATTCTTCCAAATTCCCTAAATCCATTCCTTGTAGACTCTGTTCCATCATCTTCATCATGGCTTCCATATCCATTCCGCCAAGACCTTCTGGAGATAACATCTTACCATTCATTAAATCTTCGATATTCAGATTTTCTAGATTTAATTGATCTAAATTTAGACCTTTTAATAACATGGTATCTATTTTTAAATCACCAAACATTCCCGTCATATCTTTTAATTGCTTTTGCAATTCTTGCTCCATAGATTCTGTAGCGGGCTGATCTTGTTCTGTTTGAGCGAAAATGGATGTTTGGATAAAAAGACCAAGTATTAATAATAATGAAATTCTCATGATTTATATTTTTTCGGTTTGATTAGAAACTATAGTTAGGTTAGGAGGATTTTTTACCTATCTGAACTTAACTATTTTAAGACGTATTTTTATACTAAAAGAGTGTTAAAACTTTCGTAAATTCATGCATTAACTATAAAGTTACTATATGCCCTTAATAATATTCGATGTAGATGCCACTCTAGTGTACTCCAATAAGTTAGACAGCAAAGCTTTTGCCCAAATCTATGAAGATACTTACGGACTACCATTTCCCTCCATTGATTGGAGCACTTATCCACACGTAACAGATGATACTATTTTAAAAACAGTGATTGAGCAACATTTTCAAAGAGCCGTCACTGAAAAGGAGCGCTCCCAATTTAAAGCAAGTTTTTTAGCTACAATCACCAAAAATAGAACATTTAGGCCTACGGAATACAAAATAGTACCTGGTGCTAAGAAGCTCCTGGAGTTCCTAATAAATGATTCAGATTATACGGTTGGAATAGCTACTGGTGGCTGGAAAGCTCCTGCCGTGATGAAGTTAGATTTTGTAAATATTCCGACTACCCCTTTAATAATTAGTGGTGCGGATGGCAAAACCACAAGACACGAGATCATCGAAGAAGTGTTGGCAAATGCTAATAAAATACAAGCTTCCTTCGATCGGGTTATTTATGTGGGAGATGCCATTTGGGATGTAAAAACAACGAGGGATATGCAAATTCCATTGATAGGCGTACGATTAAAAGGGGATGTAGAGGTATTAAAAAAGGAAGGCGTTCGTCATGTGGTAAAGAATTATTTAGATATACCTACCTTTATGCAATATGTAAAAGAAGCAGTCCCGCCTATTTAATTGGGTATGCGTTTAAAGATAGACAAAGTGAGCGACACTTTCAAAGTGTCGCTCACTTTGTCTAATCTTGGATCGTCGAGGTTACAAACCTCGACGATCCATTCCAAAGACAGTATTATCCCAACAACCACGGAGTGGTTGAACACGAATAACCTCGGATGAAATCCGAGGAAGCAAAAAACATACATGCAAGACAACAAAAAAAAACAAGCCCCCACCAAAGCCAAACTACACCCAAGAAACAAACATCGTCAAGGATATAACTTCAAAAAACTAATCAAAACCTGTCCAGCCCTAGCGCCATATGTACAAGACAATAAATATGGAAAATCGTCGATTGATTTTGCTAACGCAGTAGCCGTCCAATTATTGAATAAGGCACTCTTGATGGAATATTACGAAATAATAGAATGGCAGATTCCAGCCAATTATTTAGTACCCCCCATCCCCGGTAGAGCAGATTATATACACCATATTGCGGATGTATTAGGCGATCAAGAGGAGCAAAATATTCCAAGAGGTTCAAAAATAAAATGCTTAGATATAGGTGTGGGTGCAAATTGTGTATATCCAATTATAGGAAACAAAGAATATGGTTGGTCTTTTATCGGGGCAGATATTGATACAGTCGCCCTTCAATCCGCCAAAGCTATTATAGTTTCAAATCCTTCCTTGAAGGATAAGATTGAGATAAGGCAGCAACTCAATAAAAAGAATATTTTTCAAGGAATCATTCAAGAAGAGGAGGTCATAGATTTAACTATTTGCAATCCCCCTTTCCATGCCTCCGCAAAAGAAGCACAAGCAAGCAGCCTTCGAAAATTAAGGAATTTAAAAAAAGAAAAAGTAAAAAAAATCCAATTAAATTTTGGAGGTCAGAGTAATGAATTATGGTATGAAGGGGGAGAAGTAGCTTTTATAAAAAAGATGATAAAGGAGAGTAAACAATTTTCGACTTCTTGTTTTTGGTTTTCGACTTTGGTCTCCAAACAGACTACGCTTAAAAAGGTCTATCAAGCATTGGAGCAAGAAAAAGCAAGCTTGGTGAAAACGGTTGAAATGGGACAAGGACAGAAAATTAGCCGAATAGTAGCTTGGACTTTTTTAACGAAAGTGCAGCAAGAAAAATGGAAAGACTTTAGATGGTGAGTACTTGGGAAAGATTAAATATAATATTTAATGAGTGTAAAACAATTCAGGGGCATTTTTCTGAAATTGATCGGATCACTTGCAGTGGTCCGATCAAGCTGCACGTTTCATTGGACTACTGCAAGTGGAATGTCGTCAACTTAAGGAACTAGATGTCTAAATACGCATAATTCAACGCAGATTTAAATGATTTTATAGGTCGCCTGTATTAGATGTGTTCAGTAGGTCGAGAGCGTGACATACCTGTATGGTGGCTTTCAACTG
>CAKZUM010000737.1 GCA_937921525.1 uncultured Saprospiraceae bacterium | reverse complement strand
TAAGGTATCGATATTTTCCAGATTATATAAATCTTTGATAGCACCTGGTAATATCTGTAGTTCATATTTTAGTGTTTCTTTCCAAGGATAATTAATTACTACTGTACGCTGGTCGATGCTATCAATCTCAAATGAAGCTTGTATATAAATCACTGTATCTGATGTAGCTTCTACAAAACTACTATCTACTGATAAATTAAATGTATCAATCACCTCTGTCACTTGGACAGAGTCTTCTCTAAAAAATATCAAGCTCGTATCTATTGCTGTAATAGGATGATTAAAGCTCAATTTTATAGGCTTCATAGGGTTCAACTGTGTTCCAACATCTCCTTTTTTTGAGCGTCTTTTTTGTGGTAAATTTAATTTTTTCTGCGCTAGATTTTTAGGCAATGCTTTTACGCCAATTGTGTCCGTAATAGTGTCTCGATGGACCAAAATATTCCAATCAATAGAATCAGGTGTATGGTACCATACCTTTATGGTGTCTTCTACTGTTTCTATAAAACTTGTTTGTCCAACATCTTCTAATTCAATCGTAGCATCAAATGGATCTCGCTTAAACGCTAAAGTCACTAAGCCATACTGTTTGACATTTGCTTTAGGTTTTAGCACTAAAGAGTAGGGTTCAAAAATAGCCGCTTCTATTTTTGTTGCAGTAGAATCCGTAATCAATAAGGTGTCCATAGAAAAGCCAATTCGCTCGGTTGGTATATTATATAGATAGTTTAAATCTTGATCTTCTAGAGAGAATGCTTTGTATTGGCCTGCTTTAATATTTTCAATCTTAAAAACACCTTCCGCATCTGTTTTGCCAAAGTAAAGGGGCTTTTCCGTTTGCACCACGCTATCCGCTAGATTTCTATAAAGCATATATAGAGCATCTTTTACAGGTTCGCCTGTCAAGGCATCCACAATCGTTCCTTCCAATTTTAAAGAGTCAATGAAATCCCCTGTGGAAAAAACGAACTTAAAATTTGGGACAGGATTGCCCTCTGTTAGATCTTTTACCGCATCTCCAAAATTAATAGAATAGGTGGCATCTTCTTTAAGCACCTCTTCTTCTGCAAATTTGAATTGAAGTTTTTTTAGCTTAGTTGTGATGGTTGGAATACGTTCTAAAGGGGGGGAAACAACTACCAATTTGAGCGCATTCTGTATTTGGATATATTCATCAAAAACGAATTCTATTGTTTGTTTTTCAAAGTTTGTTTGATTGTTAGGCGTGGATACGGATTCGTCAATTTGGGGGGGATCTTCATCTTTTTCTCCACCTGTTAAGGCTTGCTGTTGGGCACAGGCGGTTAGGAGTATATAGAGGAGTAGGAAGTAGCTTGTTGTTTTTAGGTATTGTTGCAAAGGGTAGGAATTGAGTTATTAATTTTTTCGCTGTAAATGGCAGAAATTTTCAAAATGGCTGTCATCTTTCTCTGAAACCCAGATGACAGCCACTTTCCAAGTTTCTGCCATCAAGAATCTGCCTCTTATGGATCGTCGAGGTTTGTAACCTCGATGCAGTATGATGATCGTATAGCATCGAGGTTACAAACCTCGACGATCTATTCTGAATAGATTATCTCTTCTAAATATAATTGAAAGTAAAATTTTAGATTCTAATAAACCTATGGTATCGTCTTAAACACCGTATACCGCAAGAACAATTCTATCACCAATAAAATCAAACCCCATAAGGCAAAGTGGTGAAACTCTTCACTATATCTTTTAAGGGTCGTCACTTCTATCTCTGTCTTTTCCAATTGATCGATTTCTGCATAGATACGTTCTAAACTTTCTGCGGAGGTAGCTCTAAAATATTTCCCACCTGTCATGGTCGCAATTTCTGCTAATAGTTCTTCATCTATTTCTACTCGCGCCAAGCCAAATATATATTTACCGTCACTCCGCCGACTAACAGGCGTTAAGGCATCGCCCGTAGACCCAACACCAATCGTGTATACTTTTACCGCAAATTCTCTTGCTATTTCAGAGGCAGTCAATGGTTTAATATAGCCTGCGTTGTTTACTCCATCCGTTAATAGTATAACTACTTTACTTTTAGATTCGCTTTCTTTTAAGCGATTCACAGCAGTCGCTAATCCCATGCCGATAGCCGTTCCATCTTCTAACAAACCACATCTCAAGCCTGCTAAAAATTCTTTGACGACTCGGTGATCTGTTGTCAAGGGGCATTGCGTGAATGCTTCTCCTGAAAATACAGATAGTCCAATCCGATCATGTTCTCTTTTGGAGACAAAATCTGATGCCACTCGCTTACTTACTTCTAATCGGTCTGGTTTGAAATCTTGGGCCAGCATACTACTCGATAAATCCATGACCAAACAAATATCAATGCCTTCTGCTTTAATGTCTTCCTCTTTTAAGGTTTGGCGCGGTCGAGCTAAAGCAATCACTAATGCCGCCAACGCCAAAGCTCTTAATAAGGGCAAATATCTTCTAAGCGTACTTCTGATCGTGGAGGTATTGGCTATTGATTCTAGGTTAGACATTTTTATAGATACATGCTGGTCTTTCTTTTTTATAAAGAACCATGCAGCGATAGCAGGTATCAGCAATAGCAATAATAGTAACTCTGGATTAACAAATTCTATATTCTGAATTCCAAACATGTTTCTTGATAATAGTTTTAGGCAATTTGTGTTTGCCTGATTTTATCCTAGTATTTGGACTGTGTGTGAAAAAAATCTTAATTCATACATCAGAATTCATACATCATAAATCTGTTAAGTAGGCAAGACCAGATTGATTTATGATGTATGATATAAGATGTATGATGTATGATTTTCTCCCATACGCCCCTCTACTCTTTCCTACTATAGGCACTATATCCTCCCTCCATATCATATACTTTCGTAAAGCCCCATGCTTTCATTTTTTTATACGCCTTTCCACTTCTGCCTCCCGATTGGCAATAAATAAAAGCAGGTTGATTCTTATCTAGCTGGCTGATTTGGCTTTCAAAATTAGCAGCATTAAAATTTATATTCTTTGCCCCTTCTACGTACCCTTTAGCAAATTCCTCAGGTGTTCGCACATCTATCAATTGAGGCGTTTTATTTTTTTTCAATTCTTGATCAAAAATAACTAAAGAAACTTTACCATCTGATTGGATTGTAGATGCTTGCTTTGTATCGGAAGAACAAGCAATAAAAATTAAACCTAAAATAAAATAAAAATAGAAGGTCTGACTCATGTATAAAATTTTACGCTCTTTGATATTTTCAAAGAGTCATTTTTAAGTGTAGAAGTTGTTTAAAAATGTATTACTGTATTATTTGCAAGTCATTGATTCCTAGGATCTTCAGCTTTTTTGATTCCCGTAGCTAAGGCTACGAAAATCAAAAAAAGCTTCGCCCTAGAAACCAAGCACTTACAACTAATTTCAGACTACATTCTTAAACAACTTCGTATGTTTCAAGATCAAAGTTAGTAACAACTTCGTAGACAATTTTTATTTTTTAAAGAAATTAATGCAGTGGAGTAAATCAATTTTGCTTTTTCTTTTTTCTTTTTTAAAAATTTCTACTCCTAAAGTAGTAAATCTGTTTTTGGA
>CAKZUM010000736.1 GCA_937921525.1 uncultured Saprospiraceae bacterium | reverse complement strand
CTATACTGCTGATGAATGGGAGGAAATGCTAGAGGATGCAGAGGCTTTAAAAATGTCTCGTAAAGATGTTAGTATGCTGAGAACAGCCCTTCGTAAAGCTCAAATGGGAAAGTATTTGAGTGTCAAACAGATTTTTTATATTTTGAAAGTCGTGGACAAGTTAGATGAATTGTTAATGGAGGATGAATATGAAGATGAGGAGGAGTAAATCCATCTAAACATCATTTACTCTTGATCTATCTGCACGTCAATAGCTGTATCCTCACAGCGTATTTCATACTTCTTCTCTGGCTGGGTATACACATTGATACTTTGATGCGTTGTCGCAAAAGTGTTCTGCTCAATATAATCTATTTGATTAAATAATTTTTCCTCTACATCATAACTATGCCATTTTTGGGTAACCCCTGCAGAATAATAATTAATTATTTTTTCTAGACGGTTGATTTGGTATAGGTTTTCTCTATCGGGCGTATGTTCATCGGGAACTAATAATATTAAATAATCTTTGGCTCGACTAATAGCTACATTCAATATATTTTGTCGATTCAAAAACATATTTGGACTTTTACTTATCTTATAGGGCGGATTCAAAAGCGTCAATATAATATCACATTCATCGCCTTGAAAGCTATGAATGGTACCACAAGTAATTTTCACAGCTGGGCGATAACTCGGTTGTGTAGCTATAATTTTATCCACCAACATAGCTTGAGCCTTATATGGACAAATAATACCAATATTCCACGACTTCTCTTTTGTTGTTGTTTCCTTTACTTGTTCGTAAATATCCTCTGCTAAATGTTGAATAATTTCTGCCGTTAAAATAGCAGAATAAATATGATAATGGCTATAGTTTAATTTTTGAGGCCGCAAGACCGTCTCTAATCGAGCTACTGGAAAACGAATAATATTAATATCTTTTAATGCTAGCGTCTTTAAATTTAACTGCCTTTTATCTTTTGGCAAACGATGATGTCTTAGCTGCCCACCATAAGCTAACTGACTGTAAATATATCCTAAGGTAGAGATACTCCGATACTGAGTAATCAAATTATGCACAGCATAGGCATGAGGAACTAATTGTGTTTTTTGTATCTCTGGATCAAAACTTTGCAAATTAACAAGGGTATAAATATTTTGTCCTTTCCATTCTTCGGCGTAGACAATTGGTTCAATTTGAAAAGGATCACCAGCAATAATAATCTCTGCCTGTGGAGATTGGTGAATGATATACGTTATTAAAGGCAAGGGAATCATAGATGCTTCATCCACTATAATAATATCCCAATTGATCTGCTTCATTTGAAACTCAGGATTTCCAAAATTGAAACCATCATACGGAAAACGGGTGGCCGTTGTAACGACGCAACAATGTTCGTACTCTGAAATTTTAAAAGCCCCATCTTTCAGTAATCCTGCATTTTCCACCTCCATATCTCCCGAAGTCCCAAAACGAAAAAGCCATGTTGGTGGTTCTGGTAAAAAACTTAATACTTTTTTCACTAATACATCTGCTGATTTATTAGTGGGTGTAAGGACTAAAATCTTTTGTTCGTTTCCACCCAACATAGTAGGCATGATTTCCTCTCTAGCCAAGTAAGTCGTTTTACCTGTCCCTGGTGGCCCAAATATAAAACGCATAGTTCTTGGCAGTAATTGTTGCAAATTTTCTTCATCAGCAAACTCTAAAGCATTAAAGGCTTTGACCAATTCTTCCAAAGTAAAGATGGTATTCTGTACTTCTAACATTGCCCCTCTTACTTTTTTAAAATCAATCCCTTCAATTTCTTCTGGAGATTTTAATTTCGCACGCAAAGAAAAGTCTTTGATACTCACTACCTCCACTTCTAATGTACGCCGCTCCTCCTCTAGTTGTAATTTTAATTGCATATCCCCCATAGCTTCTATCGTCATTGGGATGGGTCGCGCAGGATTTCTGAGTGTAATGGTCTTTAATGTTCCTTCTTCGGGTTCTACTTTTTCAAAATAAATACTGAGACTCTTATCTTTATCAATCTGATCGAATGCTAGAATATATTCTAACTCCAATAAAGATTTATACCATAGAAAAGTGTAAGGCTTTTGTTCTTGAATCGTATTTTTTAATTTTTCTATTTTCATTAGGGCTTCCAACTCTTCTTGCAACTCTGCCTCTAGCCTTTGACGCAATTCATTTTGCTTTTCTAATAATTCTTCCGAAGATAAAAATGCTGGATTAAATTCATCCTGATCTGGTTTTTCTATTTGAGGTTTTCGAGTTTTAGGTTTCCGTTCTTTTTTTGATAATAATGCCGCCTCTTTTTTTGATTGCAAATCTGTATAACGAGTTAAGTCCGCAATATCCAAACCCGTATTTAATAAGTGCTGCCCCAATTCCATTGCTCTACGCTCATCAGGTGTTAGAAAATTTAAGCGTTCTTGTATAGAGCTTGTAAATAATAGTTGCACTAAGGCATCTTCGGATTTAGCCGTATAATCTAAAGACAATTTTGTCACATCTAACATAGAGGCACAAGTCAAATCTCCCTGTACATTTAATATCCAATGAAAAGATTTTAATATCTTTTTCCAATGCGCCTCAATAGCTACCTCGTGCTTACTTTGCCATTCGTAACGATAAATACCCGTGTAAGGTATATCCTTATCTTGTGCTAATACTTTGGTCAGCACGTCCCATAGTAAGATAGATTCTGGATAATCAAAATATTCTTTATTTAGCAAGTCAGACATTCCTTCTAACTCATAATCTATAATCTCCTCCCACATTGCATAACTAGCACCTGGTGTTTGCTGTTGCATTAATTCCTTCTTCTGCGTTTCTTCTAAAGTATGGTCTACTTGTATAAATCTTGGCAAGTGGGCTACCCCTACTCTTTCAAAAAAATTAATTAGTTTTTCTTTACCAATGGTCCTAGATAAATCTTCATAAATACTATCTATAGGCAACCACAAAATACTATCTAAGCCAGCAAAATATTTTCGCAATAAATCATTTTCAAAATACACTTGATTTGGACAGGCTGCTACAATCGTTCCATCTTCCTTGTTGACTGCTTGCAGTATCGGCAATGCACTCAATTGATTAATTAATCGTTCTGCTTCTTCCAAATTACATTGCCAAAAATGTTGGATTATTTTTTCTAGTTCGGCTATAGTTGGCAGCGCATTCCCATACGCCGTTTTAGCTTCTTCAAATTTTGGTAAGATATAGTTTTCTAATTCATCTCTTAATAAAGGGGTACTTAAACCAATACCTTCTAAAAAAGAAGTAACTATTGCCTTATCCGCAATTGCCCTTTTTACAGTTGGATAATTAGTAGAAGAACTAGTTGGTATATAGGCATTAGGTGCGCCTGTTTCTAAAGAAAAAGGCAAAACCATTTCTCCATCTTCCAATCGAATAATCGCTTGTTGTTTTATCAACGCTTTTGCACCCGACCATAAGGAACGATGAGACTGAAACAACTCTTCATAAAAAGCAATCAACCAATCATCTGTTTGTTGCTCAAAAAAAGATGGATCCATTAAGCGAATGACAGCTTCCCAATTTAAATCTTTTTTCGTATTAGTAAGTTCCAATAATAATTGACGAATAAATAGACTGATTGGCGTTTGTGCAGCCACGTCAGGAAAAATCCATTGTGCTTCCTTATTTTTTGTAATTAATTGTAATTGACTGTTATTTATTAATTTTCTTAAAGATTGACTTTCTGCTATATGAGCGTTTTTCAGAGTACTAAATCCCTTCCCTGTTGGATACCAAGCCTCTTCGCTACTCAATAAAAATCGTCGAAGCCGTTCATAAAATATTCGATAAAAATCTTTATTCTTTGTCGCTTTTTCTTCTATGGGCAATCCTTTAAAAAAGGAAGTAGTTAATAACTTTTCTTTTTTTAAAAGAGTCAAACTAGCCGTTAGTAAATCTGCCAGCTGCCGTATCAAATATTGATTCCACTCCTCCTCTACTTTGATTCCTTCTCGGCTATCTGTTAATAAAAAAGGAGCATGAATAAGGAATTTCAAATGGGTCGCTACTCTAGTTGGGAAAAAACAATGTGCAGGATAAGACTGGTCTGTTTGAAAGCCGCCCTCTTCTGACAATAAAAACACTAAGCTATAAGGTAATTTATTTTTTGCCTCTTGCTGGGTAATTTTTATAAGTCGCTGTTCTTTTGTTTTTGTACCAACTTTCTTTTGACAAATAAGGTGCAATAATGTAGGGAATCCTTTCGATTTCTTAATGCTCTTTTCCTCGGCTATCACACAGATAAAACTCCCTTTTTCTGCTGGTGTTTCCCATTCTATGTTTCTTAGATTATTTAAAAATAATAAAGGAAATTGTAGGGCAATCAAACGTTTTTGAATCTCTTGCTGTGCGGCCGCTGGCGTTTTATCTGGATGATTAAAAGGAAAAAAGAAAAGCGTTTCTGATTTACTTTTTAAGGGATGTTGTAGTTCTTCTAATAATTTGGGTACAATTAAATCTTCGATACAAAAAGCTACCGCAGGGTCATATATATGTGGCGTGGTCGTATATTGAAATACGGATTTGAAACCTATTCCAAATTTTCCAATCTTAAAAGTCTCTTCTTTCTTGGATGATTGACCAATTGAAGTAATCGCATTGATATGCCCGACAGGTTGCTGATTGGGTGGGCTTACTGTGAACCTAACAGTACCATTATGAAT
>CAKZUM010000735.1 GCA_937921525.1 uncultured Saprospiraceae bacterium | reverse complement strand
ACTGCTTTTCGCTGTTGGTATAGCGATTGTCGGATGGTCACGGATTGTATTTTATACCATTGCAACAAAGTATGTTCTTTACCAATAATACCATGTTCCGTATGTATCCCTTCTTGATTGATAAAGACCTTCCAATTTTTATGAAAGATACGGCTTGTAAAAAATATAAACGGGATCCATAATAACCACAACAAAAAATAATAGCTATCTGGATGATAAGTTAAACCCATAAATGCCAATGCAGGTAAGATGCCCATGTATAATAAACGCCTACCTATAATGAGCGAACTAATTCCATGTTGCTCATAAGGATATGCTGATTCATTTGGGAAATAAGTGGCGCGAACGGTATTGATCTGATCGATATAACAGCCGGGAATACCAATGGCCTTGCTCGCACTCAGAGCAGCACTAGAGGCTTGGAATAAGTTGAGTCGAAATATCCCAAAGAGCCGTTTTAATAAAGAATCTCCCCAGCGAATTAATTGTATTTTTTTAAGATTGGCGGACTGTTCTCTTTTTGTGAATAAACCAGATTTGACTTTAAAACCTATATCTGTTTTAAGAAATTGTAAATTGAAATATCTGAAAATAGTAGAAATTAAAGAGATACCAATAGAGAATAGTAATAGGATGATGAATAAATATAGGATAATTGCACCATTAAAATCAAAACTAAAATGTTCCTCCATATAATCTACTGGATTCTCGCCTTCATTGATCTCAGGCAAAAAATCTTCGATACTTTGAAAAATCCAAAAACAAAATCCGAATATAATGCCCAAGCCTCTCAAATGATTCTGACTTACACCAATTTTTAGTAAGTCTAAAGGACTGTGCTGCATGAGTAATACGGACTGTTCTTGTTCTTCTTTTACTAATGTCTCTACTTCGATAGTCTTGGGAGCTATCTTGGCTTTTTCCGCCATGATATAGGATCGGATATATTCCGCTTTATCTTTATCAATTGCTTGTATCGCAATTTCATTCTGCACAGAACCAGCAGAATCAATATCCATCCTAACGACATTGAAAAATTGATGAATAGGAGTTTGTTCAAAATTGATCGTTTGAATTCGATCAAAGGGCATATTGATTTTTACCTTTTGAAATAATCCTTTTTCAATAACCAATTCATCTTCTTGGATGTAGTAATAATATTTAAAATAGGAGACTAAAGAAGAGATGGTGGAAAAAACTGTTAAGGCAATCACCAAATTGGCTAACCAAGGATCTTCCGTTCTAGAAGAGCTAGAAGCACTAAGATTGAAATAGGGTAATATTAGAAATAATAAAAAAGGCCAAGCTTGACGAATCAATTGCCTTAATACTTTCCATAATATAAGAAAGATCGCAATAGGAGATTGTCTAGTAGGTGTGCTTAATATATTTGGTTTGGATTCAATATTCATTCGAATCGTTGTAGAGTTTAGGGATTGGCAGTTCCTCATCTTTGATAGCGGCTAAGTCTGTTGAGTTTTCTTCTTGTCCCGCTTCTTCTTCCGAAATAGCCGTTTTCTTAACTATGAATTCTTTGATTTGTTGAGCAGTATCGCCCTCTAAACCTGGTATCGCTAAATCACTCTTACCGCCACCAGCCGTAAATATTTCTAATGTATGTAGATTGAACATCCGTTGTATAGGACCTTGACTGATCTCGCAATGTTGTACTCGATTGAAGGGGATGGTCGTAGTGCTTTTGAACAAGACGCCTTTTCGGTGAATAATGTCTTTCTCTCGTAAGACATAGCCCCTAATATCATATCCTAGTTTAACTAACAGGAAGGAGGTAATCATCCAAAAACACCAAAATGCAAGCAAACCATACCAAAGAGTAGGGTAGTCTTCTATAATGGAAGTTTCTATATATACACTAAACAAGCCTCCTAATAAAAGCAGAAAGAAGATGGAATTACCAATATATCTTACAGAAACGTAGTTTTTTGACAGTTTTTGAAACGTAGTTTCTACAATATTTGGAAGATTTGCTAGGTCTATTTCTTGATTTTCGAAAAACATGCTTGGTTTAAAAGTTGTTATTAGACTCACACCTTATGGAGAGTAGAGAAGCGAGAACAGAGAACAGAGATAGATTACGTTTAAAAATAACGAAACTTCGTTGTTACCGAACGAAATACGTCTCTGCTCTCTCTTCTCTGCTCTCTGTTCTAATCCAATGTCCAGTAGTGTAACATACCTTACCTAAATAGATAACCTCTAAAATACCTATTTTGTTATAAATCCGTTAATAATATTGTTTTCTATTTCTTTTCTATGCGAAAGGAAGGATATTTGAAGTTACTTATACTATATCACTAAACTATTTCAATTTTTGAACCAATCGAACAGAAGTATGACAAAGAAAATATGGAGCTTAATCCCCCTCTTCCTCTTTGCAATCAGCACAATTGTAGCTGCAGATGGACATAAGATTACCGTAAAATTAGACAATTACGACAAAGATACCTTGTTATTGGGCTACCATTATGGGGAAAAACAATATATCAAAGATACAGTTATTATTAATTCAGAAGGTCAGTTTGTATTTGAGGGAACCGAAGAGTTAGATGCTGGGGTTTACATAATGGTGATGCCGCCAGATAATCAATATTTTCAGGTATTGATTAATAATGGCGATCAAAATTTCTCTTTACGTACAGATGCTACGGCTCCTGCTGCCAATATGAAAGTCAACGGTTCAGCAGATAATGAGTTGTTTTATCAATATATGGACTTTTTAGCTGCCCAACGCCCTAAAGCAGATGCCATTAAGAAAAAAATGGAAGCAGAAGGTGCTGATAAAGCTGCACTTCAAAAAGAATTAGAGGCGGTAAATAATGGCGTTGTTAGCTATCAAAAAAACTTGATTGACCAGCATAGTGAAACCCTTGCTGCTGCTTTTGTAAAGTCTTATATGGAAGTACCAATGCCAGAGTTTGAAGGTACGGAGCAAGAGGTCAAGATTAAACGATACCATCATTACAAAGGACATTATTTCGATAATATTAATCTTGGCGATAATCGGTTGATTAGAAGTCCTTTTTTATTTCAGCGGGTCAATTATTATATGGATAAATTGACGTCTCAGGAACCAGATTCTTTAAAGGCATCTGTTGATTACATCCTTGATAAAACGGCTGGCGCAGAAGATACCTATAAGTATTTCTTAGTACATTTTTTAAATAAATATGCGCAGTCTAATGTGGTTGGAATGGATGCCGTATATGTTCATATTGCGGAAAATTATTATGCGACAGGAAAAGCACCTTGGACGGAAGACGAACAACTTAAAAAGATTGTAGACAATGCAAAAACATTGAAGCCTATCTTAATCGGCAAAAT
>CAKZUM010000734.1 GCA_937921525.1 uncultured Saprospiraceae bacterium | reverse complement strand
AATTGAGTACTCGAACAAAATTAGGCCACTATTTTTTACCACATAGATACATAGGTCACATAGCCTGCCTAACTATGTGACCTATGTACCTATGTGGTAAAATCCAAATCTATTTTGTTAATTTAATGTTGTCAAGCTACCTAGTTTCAAATATTCGATCATGAAAAGATTCCACCTCTTTGAATTTGAAGACCAAGAATGGTTTCCTGCCTTTATAAGAAACTTTGGTACTGACTTCCTGCAATTCGTTTCTAACAAAGCAGATTTTTATCAAGCGGTCGTACCTATTATAAAGAAAGGTATAGTTGAAAGTGGATCTGAGACCATTATAGATTTGGCTTCTGGCGGCGGCGGTGGCTGGCAGCGTTTGGCCCAACATCTAAAGCCAGATCATCCTAATCTCAAAATTGTTTTAACAGATTTTTATCCCAATATTCCTGCCTTCAAAGAAATGCAAAATAGAGAGGAGGTGTTTGATTATAATACAACATCCATTAATGCCTTAGATGTACCCGCCAATCTGAAAGGATTTAGAACACAATTTTTATCTTTCCATCATTTCAAAGAAGCAGATGCCCAACGCATCCTACAAAATGCAGTAAATAATAAAGTGCCGATCGGTATCTTTGAAGGACAAGAACGGACGATTGGTAACTTGATAAAAAATGTATTCTCTCCTATATTTATCTTACTCGCCACTCCTTTTATTCGACCTTTTAAATTCAGTAGAATTTTGTTTACTTACTTTATTCCGATTGTTCCTCTTTTCGTATTATGGGATGGGGTGGTGTCTGTGTTAAGAACCTATACGCCCGAAGAAATGACCGCAATGACGGAGAGATTAGATGATGGAGACAGCTATCACTGGGAGATTGGAACTACTAAAGAAAAAGGTATTTTAATTCAGTATTTATTGGGCTATCCTAAGTAGGTTTGTCGAGGTTGATGGCAGACATTTGCGGGTGGCCAATAGGGCAGGGAAATGGCTGATATCTTCCAATAGACAAATCTCTTCTTTGATATAAATGACTGCTACCATCCTTTGCTCTAAGCTTCTCTTAGGTATCAGCCATTGCTGTTGTTCCTATTGTTAATTTTTCTCCACTTTCCATCCTATATTCCTCTTGGTATCATATTTGTATTATTCTTATTTAATTACTAGAGAGAACAGTCCTATCTGTTTGACAACCACATTCATCAAGATTCACATACTGTACTGAAAACCGATTACCAAATCATGTAATAACATGATTATTAGATAATTGTGAGCGATGTTTACATTTTGCACCTAGTTGACACATCTACCAGACTTTTCGATAAGAAATGTACTTACCTGAATTTTTTCCGATAACTATTAAGATCGTTTTGTAACGTTTTTATAACCGATTTACTTATAAGAATATTTTTATTAATTAATTATTTACCTCATTAAGTTCCTACTTGTATGGCTTTACAATACTCGATATTTGAAGAGCAGAGAACCGAGAGGACAGAGACAGATTTCGTTTAAAAAACTACGAAATTTTATCATTTTTTAAACGAAATACGTCTCTACTCTCTGTTCTCTGTTCTGAACAATGTCGAGTAGTGTGGTATGGCTTTATGACATAGGGTCATCTATCCTTTATCGGATAGAAATAGGAATAATTAATCAATAAAAAATTCTAAGACAACACTTTATAATCACTATGAAACTCAGAATTTACCTCCCGAATTGTAGCAAATTATTGTTGGCATTAGTTGTGTTATTTTTCACTTATGCTGGTTTACAAGCGGAAGGCTCAAAAGATTTTTGGGGCTATCCCGGAACCCGATTGTTTTACAACGCAGAGCAAAATCAGCAATTGAAAGTTTTTGCTCGTCATGGAGAATTTATTAATGTAGGGGCTAGCCATGTAGGTATTACTGGTGGTTTTATCAATGTATATAGCCCCGATGGAACATTAGTAATGACTTTCAATGGGGATGATGGTAAAGCGATTATTCATAATCATACGGAAGAATTAAATGGACCTACAGGTGGTGGTACGTCAAATGGTATTGGCTATGAGCCAGGAGTAGTTCCTGTAACAATGAACTCAGAAGGTGTCTGGACGATTCAATTAGGATTCCCAAATCCTACTCGTAATTCATTTGAGAATATTAATAATGGTACGCCTTGGAATAGAATAGAACATCAACCTCTTGTACAACGATCTGTATTAGCTTGGGATGTAACAGTCACTCAAGGAGCGGCAGGGAATGAGCTGGGTCAACAGGTCGAAGGTCGGGTGTACTCCAATGAGTATATTTCCATTCAAAATAATAACGGGAATAATACTTCTCCAAGTTTTTATGTACTCTCCAGAGATGGGTATATTTATCAAGTAGATTTTAACGATACAGACCCTTGGGGTTTTCCTTTATTTTCCAATTCTTTTGGAATCGTTAATGGGGATCAACAGCCAACTTATTTTTCTCTTGCAGATAGTGTTTACACCCGATCTGCTGACCCTAGTACTTGGGTATCAGAAAACAACTACCTATATGATCCGCAAGCTAAAGATGCTGGATCTTTAATCAATAATAAATTATTTTTTAATCCTCCGTCAACAGATATGCCTGCTAAGGCAATGGTGACGGATGTTGCCAACAGCGACACACATACCACTTGGTTATACAACGAACCAAGTACGGATATACCTGAAATGACTGATGTCAGTTTTAGAGGAATGGTGGAAGATGAAAAAATCTGCAATCCAGCTAATACAACAATAGTAGGGGCTGGTGGATATATTATTTTTACCTCGAATAATAGTGTAACTGTTTCTGTTGATTTGGATTTGAATGGAAATGGCACTTTTGATGATCGAACGGATCGCTCTCTTTCTGCATTTGTAGGAACAGGAGTAGATTCCATTTTTTGGGATGGTAAAGATGGAGAGGGCAATATAGTAGCAGCCAATACTAATCTTCAATTGAACTATAACATCTCGTCTAGAAATGGAGAGATTCATATAATGATGTTTGATGTTGAAAATAATAGGGGTGGGGTGACTTTTACCAGATTAAATGGTAGAAATAGTCCAGCCGATGATTTTTATTACGACCATTCTTTAGTAGGTGGTGGAGTAAGTGGAGGTGGAGTACCTGGCAATGCACAACCTACTACCACTCCCTATACCTATACGGATAGATTTGGAGATAACTTACTATTAGATTATTGGACTTTTATAGAATTTCCAAACCCTACTGTTGGTATGTTTCCTATTGCTATAATGGAGTCATGCGCTTCGGCAGTTCGGATTGATTCTGATGGAGATGGAATTACTAATGATATAGATATTGATGATGATAATGATGGTATTCCAGATGCACTAGAATTTTGTAATGCCTTTGATGGATATATTTGTCCGACAGATGTAGACCCAAGTGGCGATGAAGATGGAGATGATATTCCAAATTATTTAGATGCGAATGATGTTGCTTATAACAATGATTGTGAAGATAATGATATGGACGGTATCTGTGATCGACTGAGTCGTAACTATGATTTGGATGGCGACCAAGTGCCAGATCATTTAGATTTAGATGCAGATAATGATGGTATTTTAGATGTAGTAGAGGCAGGACATCAACAAGAAGATATAGATCAAAATGGTATCATTGATGGAGATCAAACGATGTTTGGTTTAAATGGATTGTTCAATAATGTAGCTACAGATGCAGATGATTTTGGAGCAACTATTTCCTACTTTATTTCTGATAAAGATAAAGATCGGGTATTTGATTACAAAGACTTAGATGCAGATAATGATGGTATCAATGATGTGACCGAAGGAAATTATGGTACGATGGATACCAATGATAATGGTCGAATTGACGATGGGGCAGGAGGAGTTCCTGCGGTATCAAATATGGGAATCGTACTTAGCATCATTCCTGATACCTCTACGATTAGTATAGCCCTTCCTCCTGATACAGATGGAGATGGCGTTGCTGATTGGCATGATCTAGATTCTGATAATGATGGTATCAATGATGTTGTAGAAAATCTTGGAACCGATACAAATGAAGACGGTGTTATTGGAGATGGTACGCCCGTTGTAGATCATTATGGAGTTGCGATGGATACGATAAGTTTTCTACCATTTTCCACTTCTAATCTTATAGATACAGATGAAGATCAAATAGCCGATTTCAGAGATTTGGATAGTGATGCGGATGGTATCTTTGATGTATTTGAAGCAAATCAACCAGACCCAGATAATAATGGAGTTATAGGACAAGGAGCTCCAGTTATTAATAGAAACGGGCAAGGAATTGAAGATATGACAGGTACGACTTTATTAGTTAGTTCTACGCCAACTGATGGTGATAGGGATGGTAGACCTGATTTTCAAGATACAGATAGAGACGGGGATGGTATTCCAGATAGTTTTGAATGCCCCGGAGGATCGCCCTGTGTAGATACTGATAATGATTCTTTATTGGATATAGATGATTTAGATAGTGATGGCGATTTATTATTAGATAGTGAGGAATGTACTAGTCTTCCTTGTAACGATACGAATAATAACGAACTGGCTAATGTTGTAGAATTTGATTGTCATAGTGGAAATACTCCTATACTAAGTGAAGTAATTGGAACGACCTTCTGTAAAGATACACCAATCAATTTGATGGTTGTTAGAACAGATTCTTTGGTGGATTCTTTGTTTTATACTTGGACGGGACCCGGAGATTTTTTATTAACAGGAGTTACTTTAACCGATAGTTTTACACTAACGGGTATTGACACAATAGGCACTTATAGTTTAGTGTTAACGACCGCACAAGGTTGTGAATCTAACTTACTAACTACAAGTTTTGACCAAATAGAAATGCCACCCGCACCTGTTTTACAGTTAAGTGAAACGACACTTTGTGCAGGGCAAGATATTACATTAACAACCACCGCTGTTCCTGTAATGGGAATGGCTTATGAATGGTATTTTGATAATGGAGACTCTAGTAGACTAATAGCGACTACTACTGATTCTACACTCCAATTAGAAGGAATTCAAGAAACGGATACTGGAACTTATTCTGTGGCAATCAATGCGGAAGGATGCGGTATTGTTACCTCTGAAGGAGTTACTTTGATAGTAGGCCCTGCGATGGATAGCTTGGAATTATTTGCCTTTGCTTTTTCTGAAGATCCTGTTTGCGCTGGTGCCCCTATTACCTTGAGTGTTTTTGAAATTGGTGATAGCAATACGGTGTATGAGTGGTTTGGTCCACAAGGCTTAATTGCTACTGGATCTACTATCGAAATCGACACAACAGATAGTAATCAATCGGGTGTTTATTATGCAACTGCAAATATAGGCGCGTGTTCTGTAGAGTCCAATGAATTGGAAGTGGCTATCCAAAAAACGCCTCAACAACCAGAGATCATAGTACCACCTGCGTCTCTTTGTACAGGAGAAATACTTACTTTAAATGCAACGGAGGTGGCAGGCGATTCCGTGACTTATGAATGGTATTTTGATAACGGAACTACCTCAGAATTAATAGCAACGACTACCGATGCAAGTTTTCAAATGGATAGTGTTCAATTAGGAAATACAGGAGATTATTCCGTAATAGCAGTTGATGGAGGTTGCCCATCTAATACCTCTCTGCCTTCAGCAATAGTAGTACAAACACTGTCCATAGAAGCAAGTTCTTCTATTGGTGTATTAGGTGCTGCTTGTACAGGAACGTCTATTGAATTCCAAGTAAGTACTATCGAAGGGGCAAGCTATGAGTGGTTTGGTCCGAATGGTTCTTTCTCTACCGAAGTGTCTCCTAGTATCACAGATGCTACTAGTGGAACGTACTATGCGGTGGCTACCTTAGGTGCTTGTACTGCAGAGTCAAATGACGTAGATTTATTAATCAACAATACACCTGCTACCCCACAATTGCAAACAGATAAAGAAGAATTTTGTAATCAGGAAAGTATTGAATTGGTGGTCGAGAATGCAGAGGCAACAACGACAAACTATGAATGGTATGTCTTACAAAATGATACTTTAAATTTAATCGCCACAACAGAAGACCCAAATTATACGATTGAAAATGCAACGGATAATGAGACAGGTTTTTACTTGGCAATTGCCAAATCAGAAACCTGTGAATCAGATCCTTCGCCTGTACAATTCTTGGCTGTGCAACCTTCATTAGCAGTAACGCCTACTTCTACCGCAATGGCAACTGCGCCTGCATGTTCTGGTGAAGAAATTTCTTTTAGTATTCCAGAAGTTGCAAATGCTACTTACGAATGGTTTGGTCCTAACGGCTTATTGTCTAGACAAAGAGAACCATCTATAGCAGCGGCACAACCTAATATGTCGGGTCAGTATTTTGCAATCGTTACCGCAGGAGAATGTTCAGAAACAACGGAACCCATTAACGTTTTAATCAATGGAGTGCCCGGTGTTCCAGAGTTAAGCGTTTCTCAAAATAATTTCTGTTCAGGAGAAACCATTCAGTTAAATGCAACAATTACCAACGGTCAAAATATTCAATATAACTGGTATTTTAATAATGGAACAGAGCAGCAATTAATAGAAAGTACAGAAGAACCAACTTTCTTTATAGACCGTGCAGATATTCCAAATAATGGACAATATTCTGTAGAAGTAACAGTCGATGGTTGTATTTCTTCCTCCTCTAATATACAGCAAATTTCTGTAGAAGAAGCATTGGGTAATTTGAAGGCTAGTTCAAATGCTACGCTATCTAGCCCTGCTTGTTCAGGAGAAAGGGTAATCATTACAGCTACAGATATTGACGGTGCGGAGTATGAATGGTTTGGTCCAAATGGAATTGTTTCTAGAAGAAGAGGCTTTACTATTCCAGATGCAGACAAAGATGACTCTGGAAAATATTTCGCAAGAATTACTTTAGGTGGCTGTACGAAATTGACCAATGAGATTGATGTTTTAGTAAGAGAACAACCTGCTGTTCCTCAATTATTAGCTAGAGAAAATAGCTTATGTTTTGGAGATCGTTTAGAATTGCAAACAACAGCATATTCTGGTGTGAGTGTTCGATACAACTGGTTTTATGATAATGGTAACGGCGAAGATATTTTAGTGACGACCACGCCAACTCCTAATTTCGCATTCTCTGATGTGACAGATGGAGTAGCAGGTTCATACTCTGTTCAAGTAGTCATTGACGGTTGTACCTCTGTCAAATCGAATGCCGCATTAATAGATATACAAAGTTCATTAGAGGATGTAACTGCCTTTTCAACCATTGTTTCTGATAAGCCAGTATGCGAGGGAGAAACGGTATCTTTCTTTACTTCTTCTATAGAAAATGCAACGTATAAATGGTTTGGTCCAAAGGGTTTTTTCTCCGACCAACCGAACCCCTCTATTATTAGCGCAGATTTAGATCAGGCTGGAGAATACTATGCAATTGTTTCTTTTGATGGCTGTGGTACGATTACTAATGAAGTCAGTCTGAAAGTAAAACCTAAACCAGAAAAACCAGAAATATTTGTAGAGGAGAGTGTCTGTGCTGGTGGTGTTTTACAATTAAATGCTACCACTTATGAAGCGGATGAAATTTCCTATGGTTGGTTATTTAGTGATGGTAAAACAGAAACGATTCTAGCCTCTACCGCTGTGTCTACTTTTCCAATTTCTAATATTACTTCACAAGAAGATGGCTTCTATGGCGTCTCTATTAATGTAGATGGTTGTACTAGTGCGCAATCTAATTTTGAAAAGGTAGATGTACAACCTGCTTTACCAGGGATGGCAATAAGTAGTACTGCAACTGTCACTAACCCTGCCTGTGAAGGAGATAAGATTGATCTAGCAGCACCTTTTTTAACTGGTGCAACTTATGAATGGTTTGGCCCTAATAATTTTTCTTCTAAATTAATTAATCCTTCTATACCAGAATCTTCTACTGAAAATGCAGGAGAATATTTTGCAGTAGTTACCTTAAATGGTTGTCCTAATCAGACAGAGGCAACAATGGTAGCGGTAAAAGAAAAACCAGAAACCCCATTTTTGACAGCTGAGGAGGAACAAGTGTGTGTAGGAGAATTGGCTATTTTGAAAGCAACTAATTCCCCAGATGTAGTGACTAATCGAGCCTTGTTTTATCAGTGGTACCATGAGTCTACCAATCAATTAGTGGGGGAAACATTAGAAGGTACATTACAAATTTCAAATTCAGATGTAACAAGCGCAGGGGATTATTTTGTAGCCTTGACGAATGAAGGTTGTACGAGTGAATTGTCTAATAAAGTTAATTTAGAAGTAGACGAAATTCCTGAAGAAACAGCATTCATCTTGGATGAGTCTAGCAGCTTTTGTGCGACATCCGAAATATCAGTAGAGGCCGTTCAGCCAACGATAGGTGTCGGTCAATGGTCTGTCCTTAATTCTAATGCAGCCATTGTTGATGCTAGTGATAATAATACAATTATCAGAAATTTAGATCAAGGTGGAAATACTATTGTATGGTCTTTGTCTTATAAAGGCTGTGATAATTTTTCTACAGATACGGTATTTGCTTTTAGAGATGGCTCGGCTATTCTGGCAACAGATGATGAGTACACCATTCAAATTAATAATGAATTGGAACCGACCAGTCTTTTAGAGAATGACCTATTAGATGGACTAAATGGTTATGAAGTCAATATCACCAAACAACCCGCATTTGGTAAATTAGAAAGCCAAGACGGTATGGTTCAATATACACCGAATCCAAATTACTTTGGAACAGATGAATTTGAATATGAGGTCTGTAATTCCTCTTGTTCGGATATGTGCGATCAAGCGACTGTAAAAATTAATATCGTAGATGACAATCAAGATGTTCAATGTTTTGCACCCAATGTAATTACTCCAAATGGAGATGGACTCAATGATGGTTTAAAAATACCTTGTATTGATGAACTAGATTTTAATAGCGAATTGAAAATATTCAATCGTTGGGGGGATGAAGTATATACTTCTACTGCCTATAAAAATGATTGGACAGGCACTTATAATGGAAAGCAGTTACCGGCGGGTACTTACTTTTATTTACTCCGATTAGGAGACGATCAAAATAAATGTTTGCAAGGTTATTTTCAATTAATTCGATAA
>CAKZUM010000733.1 GCA_937921525.1 uncultured Saprospiraceae bacterium | reverse complement strand
CTTGTCTAAAAAGTAAGTTAAACAATCAAACCATGAGAATTTTATTAGTCGAAGATGAAGAAAATATAAGGGATGTGGTAAAGTTGAACTTAGAGTTAGAGAACTATGAGGTCATTACTGCCGATACAGGTAAAATGGCTTTGAAGCATTTTCAGGAACAGCATTTCGATCTAATCCTCTTAGATGTTATGTTACCAGAAGTGGATGGGTTCCAAGTATGTGAGCAGATTCGATTGACAAATATGAGCATCCCTATAATGATGCTAACTGCCAAGGATGCAGCGATGGATCGTATCACAGGGTTAAAAAAAGGTGCAGATGATTATCTGACGAAACCTTTTAACCTAGAGGAGATGCTATTGCGAGTCCAGAATTTATTAAGGCGAAGTAATAAGACTCCCGAAAATACACCTGAAATTTATACTTTTGGAGAGAATAAAGTCAATTTTATCACTTTTGAAGCAAAAGGAAAAAATGGCGATTTCAACCTCACCAAGAAAGAAGCCATGCTCCTTAAATTATTAATTGACAGAAAAGGAGAAGTGGTTTCTAGGCAGCAGATTCTACAATCTGTCTGGGGCTATGATGTCTATCCATCTACTAGAACGATTGATAACTTTATTCTTTCTTTCAGAAAATATTTTGAAGATGCGCCAAAGTCTCCAAAATTCTTTTTGTCTATTCGAGGTATTGGTTATAAATTTGTGGGTTAGAAATAACGTTTACTAAACCTTAAAGGTTTAGTAAACGTAACTTAGGATCATCGAGGTTTGTAACCTCGATGCCATACGATCATCATACTGCATCGAGGTTACAAAACTCGACGATCTGTTTCAAAAGAAATATTCCTTATAAAATTTAAAAAGTTTACGGTAAAGAATTCATAGACAAATTTAGTAAACTCACTTTAAATCCTCTTTATGTATCCCTAATACATCTATCTATGAAGCGTCCCTCCCTACTCCTTCTTCTTTTATTTATTCTATTCATAAACACCACGCTAAGTCAAGTACAACTACCAGAAGGATTTAATGTCCAAACCGTCGGCGAAAAATGGGCGCAACCAACAGGTCTCGTTTTCCAAGAAGACGGTACAATGTATGTCATAGAGAAATCTGGTTTGATATGGATTATCAAAGACGGAGAAAAATTAGATACTCCTTTTTTAGATATACGAAATGAAGTTGCCAATCATGGAGATATGGGATTAATGGGTTTTGTACTCGATCCAAATTTCAACCTAAACGGATATTGTTATGTCTTTTATGTAGCAGACTTTCACAACGTTGTCAATGAAGGGAAACCTGATTTTGATCCCACCGCTAGTTCTTTATTTAGAGCAACTATCGCTAGAGTGGCAAGATTTCAAGCAGATACAAATGACTTTCTCAGTGTCGATCCTAGTACTAGACATATTTTAATTGGGGAAACGGCACAAACAGGAATTCCAGTTTTACACGAATCACATGTCGGAGGAGATTTAGTGTTTGGTACAGATGGAACTTTATTAATAACAACAGGAGATGCCTCTACTTGGAAAGCCGCTTATGCAGGAAACGGCCCACCCTACTTCGAGGAAAAAGCAGTACAAGGAATAGCCGATGGCATCATTCGACCAGCAGAAGAAGTGGGTTCTTTTCGATCCCAATTAGTAGATAATTTGAATGGTAAAATACTTCGGATTGATCCTCGTACAGGGGAAGGAATATCTTCTAATCCTTTCTTTGATGAAGCTAATCCAAAAGCACCTCGATCTTTAGTATGGTCGTTGGGGCTTAGAAATCCTTTTAGAGTAGCCTTGCGAAAAGGCACGGGTTCTAGCGACCCTGCAGATGGCCTTCCGGGTAGTTTGTATATAGGGGATGTGGGAGAAGGAAGATGGGAGGAATTAAACATTGCTACGCTCCCGGGAGAGAATTTTGGCTGGCCCTTATACGAAGGCATCCACCCTATTTTTGAATATCGAGATCAACCAACTTTTAATAAAGATGTAGCCAATCCCTTATTTAATAAAAATGGTTGCGACCAAGAATATTTCTATTTCCAAGAGTTGATACAGCAGATTTCACAAGGGCCTAATATATTTGCTAATCCTTGTGATGCACAAAAAACTTTAGCAGATTCTTTGTCCTTTATCCATCATCCACCTGACTTAGCAATAGCCCATGTAACTGTAAGTGACGGCTTTTATACCGCTGCTTTTGGGGAAGATGGAGAAGTCATCCGATTAAAAACAACGGCTGAAAATTCTCCCATTACAGATAGTAGTACTCCTATCACAGCGAATGCTAGTATTGCCATAGGTTTTTATGATGGAAAAACTTATCCAGAAAAATATCAAGGAAAATATTTTCATGCGGATCATGTAAAGGGTTGGATTAAAATGATGGAGGTTGATCTAAATGAACAAATTATTAGCATAGAGGATTTTTTTCAAGATACTATTTTTATTCCCCATGCTAGTATCAATCCAGCGGATGGCAATATCTATTTTATCGACTATAAACATCGAGTGATCAAAAAGATTACGTACAATGAAAATGTGCCTCCCATAGCCATTGCTAGTGCCAATCAGTATTATGGAGCGAGTCCCTTAAGCGTCCAGTTTACGGGTGTTAATTCTTATGATCCGCAACAGGATTCTATTTCTTTTTTATGGGATTTTGGAGACGGAACCACTAGTACCTCAGCCAACCCTAATCATATTTTTGAATCCACTACTACCGATCCCAAAAGCTTCTCTGTTCAATTAACAGTAACGGATAGCAAATGGGCTAGTACCCAAAAAGAAATAATTATCTCCATCAATAACACGCCTCCGAATGTTCAAATTTCTAGTATTAAAAATGGAGATGTTTACCCAATGACCAGCACTACGGAGTATTTTTTAGATGCGATTGTAAGCGATAAAGAACATACTGATGGCGAACTCTCCTTCGCATGGGAAACGTCACTCGTTCATAATGCACATACACACCCTGAACCTATTGATACAAACAGAACGACGAATACCTTAATTGTTCCAGCAGGCTGTGATGGAGAAAATTACTCCTATGATATTCGATTACAAGTGAAGGATGCCGCAGGCTTAGTGGGAATGGACAGGGTACGCATCTATCCAGATTGTAGTTCCAATTTTGTAAGTCTTACTAATTTTGAAGCTACTTTAATAGATGATGCTGTTCTATGCAGTTGGGCAACGAGTAGTGAATTTGATTTGGATTATATGGAGGTTCAACGAAAAACTACTAGTACTACTAATTTTGAAACGATAAACACGCTCCCTTCAAAAAATATTCATAACATCGCTACCAGCTATAATTATACAGACGACCAACCTCAAGTAGGTAGAAATATTTATCGACTAAAAATGGTTAGTAAAAGTGGAGACCTTGCCTATTCGCTAGAAGATTTTGTTTTTGTTATTGAAAAAGGAGAGATTAATTTTTTCCCAAATCCGACAGAGCGATTGGTGGAGTTCTTTTTTCTTCCAGAGGCGGAGGAGATATATGTGGAGGTATATACCGCAAGTGGGCAGTTGATAAAAACGGCTACTTGGTCAGCAGCAGAAGATAATTCAAATTATATGTTGGATATAGGAGATTTACCGAAAGGTGTCTATTTCTTTTCTATTCAAAATGGAACAGTACGGAAGGGAGGAAAAATAGTTAAACGATAGTTGGGATAACGGTCGGATAACGTTTACCAAATCTTAAAGGTTTAGTAAACGTAAACGTAATTCCGTCCCCACTATAGGATCGTCGAGGTTACAAACCTCAACGATCTGTTCCGAAAACAGTATTCTACTCCACCCTACCTCACAATCGTCACATCTCCCTCAAACGCTATTTCCTCCCCATCTATATAAGCAACTACTGCATAAAAAGCATACACGCCTGCAGGCATTAGTTCGCCATTCGCCATACCATCCCAACCCGTACTTGGGTCACCCAATGAAAAACCCGATTCTTCAAATAACAGATTTCCCCAACGATCAAAAATTCTGAGTAACCTAATTTCCTCTGTAGAAGTACCTCCATATAATGTAAAGCGATCATTGATGCCATCAAAGCCGGGAGAGAAAGCTGTCGGGATATACAATTCCCGTTGAGGATCAACAATTAAAAAGACAGAATCTACAGCAGTACAACCAATCGCATCCGTAATCGTTACGACAAAATCAGTGGGTAGTACAGGTGATACTTCTGTCTCTGGACAGTCTACACATTCTACAAAAACAGGTGGAGACCACTCATAGCTTACATCCTCACTTCCAGAGATAACATCTGCTTCAAGTGTCGTAGACTTACCCAAGTCCACCGTTATATCATCTGCGTATATAGCAACACCTAGTGCCTCTGGTTCTTCAATTTCTACGTCCGTCAATATAGTAGAACAACCTAATTCATCTCTAATTGTAACGGTATATATACCTGCTGGAAGTTCTTCAATAATATTACTATTTTGAAAGTCTGTGCCATTTACACTGTATTCATAAGCTGGATTTCCTCCTGATCCCGTAACTCGAATCACGCCTGTTTCAAAGCCAGCACAAACGACATCTTCTACTTCATCTAAATCTAAAAATATTTGATTGGGTTCTATGATTTGGATGGTAGTATCATTTTCGCAGCCATTCCTATCCGTCACTACTAATTGGTAAGTACCAGTATCCACTTGCATGAAATTAGAAATAGTCGGTGTCCACACAGGCATGTATCCACCTGCCCCACCGCTTATTGCTGCGGAGACACTACCGTCTCCTTGACCTGCACAAGAGACATCTGATGCCATAACATCTAATAAAATAGGATCTGGTTCTACCAATTTAAGTTGTAGTTCTCCTCTACAATTATTATCATCGACTATATCTACTTTATAATCTCCTCCTGGTAGATTCGTCAAATTAGATTGATCTACTCCGATAGAATCTCCTTCCCATAAATAAAAATAAGGCGCCACTCCATTACTAACTCCTAAGGAGATAGCACCGTCTGTCACACCATTACAAGAAGGATTTCTTAAAGTCTGAACATCAGGATCTAGTTCTAGTTTTAATTCTTCCAGTCGAATAATCATATCTTGTTGGCATCCCATATCATCGACAATCGTTACGGCATAATCTCCTTCTGGAAGATTCGTAAGTTGAGTTCGAGTAGAGTCTGGATTTTCCCAAGTAATGGTGAAGTCACTTCCTACGTTTAAATCTATTGCCCCATCCTCTCCGCCATTACAAGTTGGTATAGTCAAAGTGGGGATGACAGGACTAGGGATTATATCATTTACTACAACGACTACGGTATCTGAACATTCTGCCGTATTCGTAACAATTGCTACATAAGCACCATCTTCCAAATCCGATAAATCCTCATCTTTTGAGCCTGTATTCCATTGTACTTGATAGGGAAAATTACTGGCAACAGCCATATCTATCGTTCCATTTGCATCGTTACAAATTTCATCTGTACTTTGGAAAGTACTTTCAATGCTACCACTTGTATTACAACAAGATTGAATATCCACTATAGATTCTACTAATTCTTCCGACTGACAGCCAAACTCTTCAGAAACTACCGTCAAAGAAACATTTTTTTCTCCGGGCGAATTATAAAGTACGGCATGTGGGCCTACCCCCGTTGCGCTAGTAGGAGTTGCTCCTGAACCGAAAAACCACTCATAATCAGAGATAGCATCTTGACCAAATACGAAAGAAGAGCTACTGCCATCAAATAAAATTTCATCTCCTGCACATACTGGATTGGCGTCTGTTGTAATCTCTGCAACGGTCGTAATCCCTTGAAATTCTCCTGGACCATCAAACTCTATCGTAAAACCTGTTTGACCAGTACTAGAATTTTCAAAGTCAAAGAAATTTACCAAGAGGGCATAATCCATTCCTTCTCTTAAAATGATAGGTGCAAGAAAAGCATTATCATCATTCTCTCCAAATCCATTATTACAACCTGCATCTTCATTCACATCATCTTCTCCAACTCGCAAACCTGTAGGGCCTACGCAAACTCGCCAGCTACTAAAATCACCTCCATTAGAACCAGATGCCATACAACGAATCGCCACTTTATCACCACAATTTTCAAAACCATTCGGTAATTCATATAATACCCAATCTAAATCATCTCCGTTAAAATCAGGTGTTAAAACAAAAGTCAATTCTTCACTGTTGGCTGCTCTCCACTTATACCACGATGATTTTTGTTCGGAATTAATCGAGCCTGCATCTAAACAAGTATTAGCAGCTTCATTGGGATCGTCTCCTGCTCCTTCTTGTACTTCTACATAAACAGGCGATTTATCACAGAGCAAGCGGGCATCGCCACAATCAGACTCTGGAGGGAAATTAGGATTAAAACTATTGACGCATAATTGAAAAGTTCCAGAGCCTCCATTTTCTCCTTGGACTCTTATTAAATATTCTCTTCCCCGTTGAAGCCCATTCAGTTTTAAATTGACTAGATTATTTTCTGCGAATCCACATTTAGGAAAAGAAGTCATAGCCACATTACATTCATCTACAAAAAATAATTCTACCTCTGGATTTTCTAGAGATCCTCCTGGAAAATTACCTCCTGTTGCACCAATGGCGGTAATCACGACATCCGTTCCTTCTGCAATAAAACTAAACCATACATCTTTTCCTCCACGATCGAGACAAGAAATAATATCTTGCATGTTTTCGTCAAATCCAGCATCAATATTAGAAAAAGCTCTTTGCTCTGAACAAAAATTATTCACATCAGAAATCACAATTGGACTAATACAATTATCATTGGAAGGCCCAGGAATATTATCTACACAAAGTCTAAAATCGCCTATCTCTCCTCTTCTTCCTTGTACTCGAATGTAATAGTTATCTCCGGGAATCAAACCACCAATATCTATACTTGCCTCATTATTTGTTTGCGCCGCAGAACAGGCTAATATATCAGCAGCATTCCCAAAATTAGGATCACAGCCAAAACTACGAAACAACTCTAATTCTGGTCGCAATATAGAACCGCCTACGCCCCTGCCTCCTACATTAATTTTAATAGTGGGATAAACTGCACGAAATCTAAACCACACATCACTTCCTTCTTCTGATAAACAACTAAAATTGGACGTTATAATTTCTTTACCTGCATCCATATTAGAAAATTCCCCATCAGCAGAACAGTACCCATCAACGTTAGGTAGGTTAATCGCGTTAATACATAGATCGTTTTCTGGTGGAGCATAGTTCTCTAAGCACAATTGCATCGTTCCTTGGCTTCCATTACGCCCTTGCACCCTGAGGAAATATGTATCTCCTCTTGTTAAGCCTGCCACATCTAGTGATGCAATCTGGCTTAGATTACCTGGTACACAATCAAAATTAGAAAATTCATCAGCTGGACAAGCAGGATGCAAACTTATTTCAGGTCGATTAACCGTACCTCCTTGTCCAATTCCTTTTATAGATGCCCGAATCCCTTCATTTAATGCCGTAAACTTAAACCATATATCTTGTCCATCTTCTGTAAAACAACTAGAGAATCGAAGCCCTCCCGTAGCTCGTTCATTCGATACGTCTAAACAAAATTCTAAGTCATCAGTGATTGGTATATCAATCGCTCCTGCACATTGGTCATTTTCAATAGGGTCAAAATTATTAACACATAGCTGGAAAGTTCCTTCTGCATTATTTTTTCCTCTCACTATAAAAAAATAAGTTTCACCTATAGTCAACCCTCCCACATCCATTGAGACCAAACTCTGAAAATTACCGCTTGATGCACACATCAATTCATCAGCAGAGTCACCACATTGAACATTCTCGTACATCTTAATCAATGGCAGGTTTAAAGTACCTCCTAAATCTTGTCCGCTCACCGATATTCGTACAGCTTCTGTCGTACTGACAAATTTAAACCAGACATCTTTCCCATTAGAGGTGAAACAGGAAGTAGCTGGGACATCTTGTATTGCATCTACATTCGTAAATTCTCCCTCTCCAGAGCAATAGTCTGCTGTACTAATTATCGAAATAGCATCTTCACAAAAATCATTACTAGGCTGCGCATCTATTATAATAGGCAAACCCAGTATTATTAAAATCCAATAAATTCTATACATCATATATTCTTGGTAAGACTTCTTCATAGTGGTCCAGTTAATTAGTTTTTCATAGGTATTGTTTTCGATGGAGTAGCTATCATCTGGGGTAGATTGGAAAATTAAAACAATTTTCTAATATATAAAGCGGAGTCTAGAGAACAATTTAGTAAGCAGCATATCAAATGCTGTTATTTAGTAAAGAAGTTGTTTAAAAATGTATAACTGGCTTATTTGCAAGTCATTGATTGCTAGCCTCCCATCCGCAAGCGGTTCGGAAGTATACTTCCTCATGCCTTTTTTATTTCCCGTAGCTAAGGCTACAAAAAATAAAAAACGCTATGTCCTAACAATCAAGCACTTACAACTAACCTCAGTCTACATTCTTAAACAACTTCAACGATAAAACGGACAAAAAGCAAAGGAAGGTATGCCTTCTAATAAGCAAGTGATAAGTAATACACAATACGTAGGAAAGAAGACACCATTATCTTATGTCAAAAATGCTTCTTTGCCAATTTTTTAAAAATTCCATTCATTTTTTGTAGAAAACCTGCTCTTCGTAGCCAAGTCACTCTTTTTTTGAAAAAAATGTTAAATTTCATACTAAGCATTTTATCTACAATGCGCTGTTAATCAATAACTTAACAAAACTATGTCACAAGCCATATACAAAACTGTGCGATTTCCACTTTTTTTCCTTTTTTACCTTTTTTTTCTCTTTGTGAACTTGCTTCTAAGTCCATATTGTATGTATCTTTGAATTGTCACTAAGAAAGTAACTCACCAATAAAATTTGTGACAGTCAAAATTCCCTCCTTTCTTTTTTACCTCTCGATTTTAAAAGGCTTCTTATAAAAGCTGTGACTTTCCTCCCACAATCAAATTTCCTCCCACATTTTTAGCAACTTAAATACCATCATTATGACAACTTTTAACTACTTCAAAATCTTCGCTTTCATCTTGGCTGCAGCTTTAGGTTCTTGCCAAAAAAGTACTGATTTGGAGATCGTTAAGTCATTCGATGGTGTTGAAGCTGACTTATGGGAACACTTTGATAACTTTGAGAAGGAAGCGGCTAAAAGAGGCGTTCACATTGATTTAACTGCGGCAGGTATTACTGGTTCTATCGAGAAAATCCACACACCAGGTATGGTTGGTATCTGCAATCACAAAGTAGACACTCCTAACCATGTCACAATTGATATTGATTTTTGGAATACTGCAAGTGAAAGTGCAAGAGAAATGATTATTTTTCACGAATTAGGTCACTGTTACTTACACAGAGGACATAATGATACGGCTCATGCAGATGGCACTTGTAGCAGTATTATGAGAAGCGGAATGGGTGGTTGTGTTGATTTTTATACGAACTCTAATAGAAAGGCTTATTTGAATGAGTTATATACGGAAACGCATAACTAATCGCCGTAACACAGAATTTATTCTGTATACCCCGTAACACGGAATTTATTCCGTATACCCTGTAACACGGAATTTATTCCGTACAACTAATTTAAGCGTAGCGCAAATTAGTTGTTACCTATCTGCGCTACGCTCGATAGGCTTACGGAATAAATTCCGTGCTACGAAAACACGCAAATTACTTGTTACCTATCTGCGCTACGCTCGATAGGCTTACGGAATAAATTCCGTGCTACGGAAACACGCAAATTAATTATTACCTATCTGCGCTACGCTCGATAGGCTTACGGAATAAATTCCGTGCTACGGAAACGCTCAAATTAATTATTACCCATCTGCGCTACGCTCGATAGGCTTACGGAATAAATTCCGTGCTACGGAAGCACTAATACGTCTCCAACGAACTCTTCTATCGCTCCATCTCTAAACTGCACAATGGCATAGTAAACAAAAACATTGGACTCTACCAATTGCCCATTAAAGCGTCCATCCCAACCAAGATTTTCTGCCCCTAAAGGAATATTAGCTGTTTCAAAAACCATATTCCCCCAACGGTCAAAGACTTTAAAGTCAATAATACTTTCCGCTGCATCGCTACCCATAATCGTAAAGTTATCATTTCGTCCATCTCCATTAGGTGTAAAAGCCGTTGGAATATAAACCTCTCTATTGCTATCCACTCGAATAGTTATTTGGTCTGATGCCGTACAACCATTTTCATCCGTGACAATCACTTCGAAGGTAGTATTACTAACGGGAGTAGCAATTGGTTTAGGGCAGTCCGCACAATCTAGATAAATCGCTGGAGACCATTCATAGATAATTGTTCCAACGGTAGATGGGACAGAAGCATGTAGAACAGTTGTCTTTCCTAAATCTACTACCTCCAAAGAAGTAGACATACTTAATTCAATTGCCTCGGCATCTTCTATGAGAACAGATTCGGTAGCCGTACAGCCCATTTGATCTCTAATGGTAATGGTATGAACACCTGCTGATAAGCCATCTATTTCCTCACCACTTTGAAAGGTCTCGTCATCTACACTAAACTCATAGGTAGCGGAACCTCCTTGTCCACTCACCACTAAACTACCAGTTGCTGTTCCTGCACAGGAAATAGTATTTACTTGATCTATAGATAAAATTAATTCACTAGGCTCTTCAATGGTGATAGCTGAAATAACATCACAATCACTTTCGTCTACTACCGTAACGCTATAAGTACCTGGTGCAACGTTATCTAATTTGCTTGTAGTTGCATTGGTATTCCAGAGATAACTTATGGAGCCAGTACTCCCAGAACTATTCACAACAATACTAGCATCTGCTTCTC